>JAEUHO010000490.1 GCA_016795345.1 Planctomycetia bacterium
TTCTCCGGGTGCAGCACGTCCCAGTGGTAGCCGTCGGGCTGCCACGTGAAGTGGAACTCGCGGTACACGCTCTCGACGACGCGGGCGGGCCCGTTCCCGTGCCGCGCGCGGTCGTACGACTCGAGGCGGAACGGCGGCGGGGTCGTCGGCGCGGCCACGTCAGCGGAGCGGCGCGGCCGCGGGCTGCGCCGCCGCGCGCGGCGCGGGGGCCGCGACGGGCGCGGGGTCGAAGCGCGCGACCATCAGCGAGACGTCGTCCTCGAACTTGCTGTCGCCCTGGAAGTCGGCGAGCTCGCGCAGCACGTCGCCCGCGATCAGCGCGGGGGGCAGGCCGCCGAGGTTGCCGAGCATCTCGCCGAGCCCCTGCTCGCCGAGGATCTCGCCGTCCTCCTGGCCCGGGATCTCGAACAGCCCGTCCGTGAACAACACGAGGCTGTCGCCCGGCTCGAACGTCGTCGTGTCCACCGGACGGTCCGGGTCGAACACGTCCACGTCCATCCCGAGCAGGCGGTTCGGCGTCGAGAGCGGCTCGACGCGGCCGTCCGCGCGCAGCAGCAGCTGCGCCGGGTGCCCCGCCGTCGCGTACTCGATGCGCCGCGCCGCGAGGTCGATGCGGAACACCGCGAACGTGACGAAGAAGTACGTGTGCTGCAGCACGCGCAGCGCCGCTTTGTTCAGCTCGTCGAGGAACTGCACGGGCGACTTCTGCTCGAGGATCAGCCGCCGCACCACGCCGTGCAGCCGGCTCACCACCAGCGCCGCCGCGACGCCGTGCCCCGACACGTCCCCGATGCACAGGTAGAGGAGGTCCGGCCGCGGCGCCGACGCCTGCAGGTAGTCGCCGCCCACGAACGACGACGGGATGTGCTTCACGACGACCTGGAGGTCGGGCCGCACGATGTCCGGCGGCACCATCGTCTTCTGGATCGCCTGCGCGAGCTTCAGCTCGTCGGTCATCGCCTTCTGCTCGGCCTCGAGCCGGTCGCTGCGCACCGCCGCCGCGGCCGCGGCCGCCTTCGCGGCGGCGGCCTGGACCTCGAGCCGGTGCACGGCCTCGCTCTCGACCGTCGCCACGCGCCCGGCCGCGCCGAGGATCGCGCCCCACGCCACCGGCGCCGAGAACGCGAGGATCTCGACCCAGATCGGCGCCTTCGTGAACGCGAGCAGGATCGGGATCGGCACCGCCAGCAGCGCGCCGAGCCACACCGACGGGTTCCGCCGCGCGTCGAACGTCTCCGGGTCCACCAGCGCCTTGAAGAAGGCGCGGATGTACGGCAGCCGCCTCCGGCCGAACGCCGTGCCCGCGACCTCGCCGGCCGCCGAGGCGGTCCCGGGGGACGACGACGGCGCGGTCGGCGGCGTCGGCTCGGAGGGGGTGGGCGGGGTTTCCATGGGTCCGTCGGCAGGGGCCGAGAGGATACGTGGGAGCCCAGGGATTGTGCCCTGCCGTTCCCGGCCCGGGAGCACGGACCGAACTCCCTGTCGGCAAGGGAGTTAGGGCCGCGTGAAGGGCCTCATGACCGGGGGATTCCGGGGGGAGGGCCCGGGGCATCCGGGGGATGCGGACCCGGTGTCCGGCGGGAACCAGGGCGCCGTCGTGGGGGGCGGGACGCGAGGCCCGCGCGGGGGCCGCCCCCGGGCCGACCGCGTCCTACATCTGCTCCGGCGCGCCCATCCCGAGGAGGGCGAGGCCGGCGGCGAGCGTCGTGCGGACGGCGTCGACGAGGTGGAGCCGCGCGGCCCGGACCGTCGGGTCGTCGGCGAGCACGCGCAGCGCCGCGTCGCGGCCGCCGCGCGTGTGGTACGCGTGGAACGCCTCGCAGAGGTCGAGCAGGTGCGTCGCGACCTCGCTCGGCGCGTCGGTCTCGACCGCGCGGGCCACGCGGTCCGGGAACCGCGCGACGAGCCGGACGAGGGCCTGCTCCGTCGGGTCGGCGAGGCGCGCGCCCGCGTCCGCGGGCCGCGGCGGCAGCGCCGCGCCGTGCTTGCGGAGGATCGAGCACGCCCGCGCGTGGCTGTACATGACGTACGGGCCGGTCTTGCCGTCGAACGAGAGCACGCTCTCGAGGTCGAGGTTGATGTCGTTCGTGCGGTGGTTCTTGAGGTCGCTGAACACGACCGCGCCCACGCCGACGGCCCTCGCGACCGCCGCCGCGTCGGCGAGGTCCGGGTTCTTCTCGCGGATCACCGCCTCGACCTTCTCGACGGCGTCGTCGAGCACGTCGGCCAGGAGCACGACCGCGCCCGAGCGCGTGCGCGCGCGCGTGCCGCCGATGAGGAGCACGCCGAACGGGACGTGCCGCAGCGCGTCGGCCCACGGGCGGCCCGCCCGCCGCAGCACGCGCTTCAGCTGCTCGAAGTGCATCCCCTGGCCCGCGTCGACGAGGTAGAGGCAGCGGTCGAACCGGAACGTGTCGTGGCGGTACTGCGCCGCCGCGAGGTCGCGGGTCGCGTACAACGTCGCGCCGTCGGACTTGACGATGAGGCACGGCGGCATCGGCTTCTCGTCGCCGGGCTCCTCGACCCGCACGACCTTCGCGCCCTCGCTCTCCTCGAGCAGCCCGCGGGCCTCGAGGTCCGCGATCATCGCGGGCATCTTGTCCTCGTAGAACGACTCGCCCGTGACGTGGTCGAACTCGACGCCGAGGCGCGCGTAGACGGCCGAGAACTCGACCATGGAGAGCGCGACGCACCGCTGCCAGAGCGCGCGGGCCGTCGGGTCGCCGTCCTCGAGGCGCTTGAACCACGCCCGGGCCCGGTCCTCGAGCGACGGGTCCTGCTTCGCCTGCTGGTTGATGCGGACGTAGAGGTCGTTGAGCGCGCGCGGGTCGCCCGACGCGAGGGCCGCGTCGCCCCAGAGCTCGAGGGCCGCGAGCAGCTTGCCGAAGCCCGTGCCCCAGTCGCCGAGGTGGTTGACGCCGACGGTCCGCCAGCCGCGCGCCCGGTAGAGGCGCACGAGGCTGTTGCCGATCATCGTCGAGCGCAGGTGGTGGAACGCGAGCGGCTTCGCGACGTTCGGGCTCGAGAAGTCGACGACGACGGTCTTGCCCGCGCCCTCGGTGCCGCTCCCGTACGCCGCGCCCCGCGCCGCGACCTCGGCGAGGGTCTCGTCGGCGAGCCGCGCGCGGTCCACGGTCACGTTGACGTACGGGCCCACGGCCTCGGCCCGCACCACGCGGCCGCCCACCTCGACCTTGGCGGCGATCTCCGCGGCGATCCTCGGCGGCGGGGCCTTGCGCTCCTTCGCGAGGGGGAAACACGGGAACGCGAAGTCGCCGCGGTCGAGGTCGGGGACCCCGAGGCTCCTGTCCACGACGTCCGGGGCCAGGCCCGACGCCTTCGACAGCCGCTCGACCACGTCGTCCCGGAACGCCTTCACGATGCACGACTCCGCTGGAGGGCGCCGGATCGTACCGGGCCTCGCGGTCCCGGGGCGGTTCGGGCCGGGCCGCGGGTCGCGCCCGGGGCCGTCAGGCCAGGCCGACGAGCGCGAGCGGGTCCGCGCCGAGGACCGCCGCCATCTCGCGGCGGATCGCGTCGGTGCGGCGCTCCTGCAGGGCGACGAGGGCGTCCGCGCCGGGGTAGCGGACGCGGAGGTCGGCGAACCGGTCCACGGGGCGCGCGGGGGTCGTGCCCTTCATACACGCGTCGGCGAGGGCGGCGCAGCGCTCCTCCCACGTGAGGACCGAGCCGTCGCTCGCGGCGTCGAACGCGTCGAGCGTCGCCGCGGGGAGGCCGGCCGCGAGCAGCTCGTCGCGCGACGCGCCCTTCGTGAAGTGCGAGACGCACGCGAACGCGTACGCCGCGAACGCGGTGCCGCGCAGGTGCTCGACGCCGGCGACCTGGTGGTCGGCGTGGCGGCCGAGCGCGCGGCCGACGTCGTGGAGGAGCGTGCCGACGGCGGCGGCCTCGGGGTGCACGGGGACGCGCGCGGCCGCGAGCGCCGTCGCGAACGTGCGCGCGAGCGCGGCGCCGCCGCGCAGGTGCGCGAGGAGCGCCGCGTCCGCGTGGGGGAGCGAGGCGAGGTGGCGGTCGGCGCCGGCGAAGTCGGGCGGCGCGAGCCGGAAGAGCGCGGGGTCCTTGCCGTGCAGCGCGGCGCGGCGCAGGACGTCGCGGAGGGAGTCGAAGGAGAGCCGGCGCAGCGCGTCGGGCAGCGGGATCCACTCGAAGGCGGTGTGCTCATCGGAGAGCGTGACCTCGCCGGAGCGGAGGTGCGCGCGGAAGTAGACGACGGTCTTCCAGCGGTGGTCGCCGCCCTTCTTCACGCGGTAGGCGATCTCCGCGCGGAACCCGGGGACGACGTCGAGGTCGGTGAGGCCGGACTCCTCGCGTGTCTCGCGGCGCGCGGTCTCGAGGTCGGTCTCGGCGCCGTCCTGGTGGCCCTTCGGGAACCCGGGCATGCCGTCGCGGCGGTTGAGGAGGAGGAGGTACGAGGGCTCGCCGCCGGGGGGCGTGCGCGTCAGGACGAAGCCCGCGGCGCGGCTCTGGGGGAGGTTGCGGGCGTCCACGGCGCGCAAGGTACCGGACCGCCACCGTCCCGCGAACGTTGCTCGGTGGCCCGCGGTCGCGGGGGTCGCGGCCCGTGCGCCGCCGTGCGCGCGGGACCGGTCGAGCGGGCGAGGCCCCCGGGCCCTTCGGCCGCGCGGGGCCGGCGGCGCGCGCGGGGCCCGCCGGCCGCCGTCAGGGCGCTTCGAGGCGCAGGAACAGCTTGTAGGTCGTCGGCGACGGCGGCGGCAGCTCGAACGACGACGGGCCGACGCGCACGTAGACGGTGCCGGCCTCGGTCAGCTCGGTGGAACGGAGGTCGATGGCGCCGCCCGCCCCCGACGAGTTGCTCGAGGCGAGGACCGTCGCGCCGTCCGCCGCGACGACGGCCACCGACAGGCCGGCCTCGGCGGAGCTGACGACGCGCAGGACCCGGCCGACGTCCTCGGGCGCGACGGGGACGGCGTACCAGTCGTCGCCGCCGTCCGCGTCCACCTCGGCGGGATGGACGAGCGCCGGGAGCGCGACGGGCCTCGCGTCCTCGACGCGGTCATTCGGCTCCCCCTCGCCCGCGACGACCGCCGGCACCTCCCGGACCTCCATGCGGTACGTCCCGAACCCCGCGTACACGACGACGTCGAAGGTGTCGCCGACGAGGGCGACCGTGCGCGGCCCCGCCCCGGCGCTGCCGTACCGCGTCGGGGCGAGGCCGATCACCGGCGGGGCGAACGGCCCCTGGTGGGGGAACAGGGCGTAGATCGGGGGCGTCACGTCGGACGTGAGGATCGGGAGCTCGACGAGCCCGTCCACCGTCGCGGTGACGCGGTGCAGCGCGGTCCCGTCGACGGTGGGCAGCGTCACGTCCACGGGGTTGTCGTCGTGGACCTTCGTGCGCGGGCGGACGGCGCCCGCGGGGATGCGGAACGCGGCCTCGCCCGACGGGCCCGTGCCGCCGAGGACGAGGTCGAACGGGCCGACCGTGGCCGTCTCCGGGACGACGAGCACGAACCCCTGGGGGCCGCCGGCGAAGAGCGGGAGCTCGGTCCCGTCCCACGACATCGCCCCCGAGAGCGTGCTCACGACGACCCCGGGCTTGTGGGCCGCGACCGCGCCCACGAGGACCGAGCCGCGCACGAACGGCTGGGAGAACCACGTCGCGACGGCGGGCCCGTCGATCGTCACGGGGGGCGCGGGCAGGAAGTCGGTGCCGTGCTGCACGGTGATCGAACGGGGGCCGAGGTCGGCGTCGTAGGCCACCGCGAGCTCGAAGCGCAGGACGCCGGGGCCCTCGACGACGACCGCCGGGCCCGGGACGCCCCCGACGACGAGCAGCGGCGGCGTCGCCGGGTCCCACGCGGTGCCGGACCCGAGGATCCGGACCGTCGTGGTCTCGTCGCGCCACACCGTGGCGGGCTCGATCGCGGCGATCACCGGGTCGGGCGGGGGAGGCTCGCCCACGCCCCCGCCGCCGCCACCGCACCCGGCCTCCGCGAGGAGCGCGAGGACCACCACGAAACCGATGGGGGGACGTGCCGACACGGACTCACCTCGGGGATGCGCCCCCGGCGCGCCCCTGTTCTACCCTGCCCGCCGCCGCGCCACGACGCGCCCCGGCGATCCGACTCGGCCGCCCCCGCGGCGGGCCGAACGGTGGGCCCCCGGTGGGGGCCCGTGCTAGCCTCCCCCCGTGCCCCAGCCGCCGCCCCTCGAGACCCCCGAGTACCCGAAGGTCGCCCTCGGCGAGATCCTCGAGAACCGGGCCATCGCCCGCTTCACGTACGTCATGAAGGTCCACGCGCCGACCGTGGCCCCGGGGATCCAGCCCGGCCAGTTCGTGAACATCCGCACGAGCGACTCGCTCGTGCCGCTGCTCCGCCGCCCGATGTCGGTCCACCGCGTGATCCGCGACGGCCCGACGGCCACCGGGTTCGCCGTCCTCTACGACGTCGTCGGCCCCGGCACCCGATCGCTCTCGACCATGACCAAGGGCCGCCGGCTCGACTTCATCGGCCCCCTCGGCAACGCGGTCACGATCCCCGCGGGCACCAAGCGCGCGGTGCTCGTCGCGGGCGGCGTCGGCGTCGGCCCCATCAAGATCGTCGCCGAGGAGCTCCAGCGCCGCGGCGTCCGCGACATCACGGTCTGCTACGGCGCCCGCGACTTCGAGCACGTCGTCCCCCAGGAGGACGTCTGCCCGCACGGCTGCCGCCTCCTCGTCGCGACCGACGACGGCAGCGTCGGCAAACGCGGCCGCGTGACCCAGTTCCTCGACGAGCTCGTCGGCCAGGGCCGCCTCACGAAGGACACGTACGTCTTCGCCTGCGGCCCGACGCCGATGTTCGCCGCGCTGCAGGCCGCCCTGGCCCCGCACGGCATCCGCTGCGAGGCGGCCACCGAGGAGTTCATGGGCTGCGGCTTCGGCGTCTGCTTCGGCTGCACGCTGAAGGTCAAGGAGGACGACGGCAAGGTCGGCTACCGCCTCTGCTGCGCCGACGGCTGCATCTTCCCGCTGGACCGGCTCGTCTTCGACGGCCACGGCCACGGTCACTGATGGCGAAGGGCCTCGCCGACGCCCTCGAGCCCCTGGTCCGCGTGCTCGCGCACGTGCAGCGGCCCGAGGTCGAGGCGTTCGAGAAGGTCCTGCTCGGCGCCCGCCGCGTCTTCGTGACGGGGCTCGGCCGCACGGGCCTCATGGCGCGCGGCTTCGCCATGCGCCTCATGCACCTCGGCCGCCGCGTCTACCACGTCGGCGACGTGATCACGCCCGCCATCCGCCGCGGCGACCTCCTCGTGATCTGCTCGAGGACCGGCCGTTCGCCCGTGCTCCTCTATTACGTGAAGATCGCGCAGCGCGTCGGCGCACGCGTCGCGATCGTGACCGCGCAGCGCGACAGCGCGGTGGCCCGCCGCGCCGACGCGATCGTGACGCTGCCCAGCGAGCGCAGCCGCCCGGCGAAGGGTACGCGAGGCCCGGCCGCCCGCGGCAAGCGCAAGCCCGAGCCGCCGCTCGGCAGCGTCTTCGAGCAGGCGCTCCTCGTCGTCCTCGACCAGGTCGTCGTGGACCTCATGGAGACGCTGGGCCTCACGTCCGACGACCTCCGCCGCATCCACACCACGTTCGAGTGACGCGCCGCGCGCGGGGCGACGGCCCGCGCCGCGTCGGCCGCGCGCGACGATCCGCGTCCACGACCCGCGTCCCGGGACCGCGAGGCCCGCCGGCCGCCGGGCCTCGCGGTCCCGGACCCCCGACCGCCTCCTGGCACGGGCGGCCCCGCGGGGGCGCGGCGCACGCGGGACGATCGGCCGAGGCGCGAGCCCCGCGTCGTTCCGGGTCCCGGTCCGCTGGCGTACGCTTGCGGGATGATCGGCGCCCGCCTCGGACCCTGGCGACTCGTCGCGCCCATCGGGACCGGCGGCATGGGCGCCGTGTACCGCGCCGTCGCCGAGGCGGGCGCGCCGGTGCCGGAGGGCACGGCGGTCGCGGTGAAGGTGATCCACCCGCAGCTGGCCGACGACCCGGCCCACGTGAGCCGGTTCCTGCGCGAGGCCGAGCTGGGCCGGCGCATCGCCCACGAGAACCTCGTGCGGACGCTGGACGCGGGCGAGGCGGAGGCCGAGGGGCGGCGCGTGCGCTGGCTCGCGATGGACCTCGTCGAGGGGCGGACCCTGCGGCGGCTCGCGGAGGACCTCGGGCGCGTGCCGGAGGCGCTGCTGCGCGAGATCGCGCTGCAGGCGTCGCGCGCGCTCGCGGCCGTGCACGCGGCGGGGGTCGTGCACCGCGACGTGAAGCCGGAGAACGTCGTCGTCACGCCGGACCACCGCGTGCGGCTCATGGACCTCGGGATCGCGCGGCTGCTCGAGGGCGGGTCGGCGCTCACGCGGACGGGGTCGATCGCGGGGTCGTTGCTGTACGTGGCGCCGGAGCAGGTGCGCGGCGAGGAGCTGACGCCGGCCGCCGACCTGTACGCGCTCGGGATGACGCTGTACGAGCTCGCGGCGGGGAAACACCCGTTCGCGGGGCTCGCCGTGCCGGCGCTGCTCGACGCGCAGTGGAAGCGGACGCCCGAGCGGCTCGACCGCGTGGACCGCGCGTTGTCGCCGTTCTTCGCGTCGCTCGTCGAGGCGCTGGTCGAGAAGCCGCCGGAGCGGCGGCCGCGGGGCGCGGCGGAGGTCGTCGAGATCCTGACGGAGGGCGAGGCCGGCGCGTGGTGGCGCGCGCGCGCGGCGCGGGCGCCCGCGCCCGACCCCGTGCCGCAGGTGCCCGTCGCGCGCGACGCGCCGCTCGTGGGCCGCGAGGGCGCGCTGAAGGCGTTCGAGCACGCGCTCGAGGAGGCGCGCGGCGGCGCGGGCCGCGTGGTGCTCCTCGAGGGCGAGCCCGGCATCGGCAAGACGCGGGTGCTCGCGGCGTTCGCCGAGCGCGTGGCGGGGCCCGGCGCGCGGGTGCTGTACGGCGCCATCGGCGACGACGGCAGCCGCGGCGCGCTCGGGGACGCGCTCGTGCGGCTGCTCGGCGCGGACGGGCTCGAGCACGCGCTCGAGCGGCTCGGGTTCGCCACGCCGCTCGCGGCGTCGTTCGCGGCGTGGCTGCGCCGCACGCCGCCGCCGCCGGGCGTCGAGGCACTGTCGCGCGACGCGGCGCAGGCGGCGTACGTGCGCGCGCTCGCGGCGCTGTCGGCGGACCGGCCCGTGGTCGCGATCGTGGACGACCTCCACCGCGGCGGGGCCGAGGCGCTCGCGGTGCTGCAGGGCATCGCGCGGGCCATCGGCGCGACCCGCGCGCTCGTGCTCGCCGCCGCGCGGCCCGGCCTGCCGGCGGAGGGCGTCGCGGCCCTCGAGGCGACGGGCGTGCTCCGCCGCGTCGCGCTGCCGCGGCTCGGCGCGGAGGGCGTGCGCGACCTCCTGCGGGCCGCCCTCGGCAGCCGCGCGGTCGCCGACCGCCTCGCGGCCGACGTCGCGGCCCGGTCCGACGGCGTGCCGCTGTTCGCGCTCGAGATCGCGCGCCAGCTCCGCGAGTCCGGCGCGGTCCGCGTGGGGACCGACGGCGCGCGCACCACGGTGGACCTGTCGCGGGTGCTCGAGGTGCCGCGCGTCGTGCGCGACGTGGTGCTCGCGCGCCTGCGCGACCTGCGGCGCGAGGAGCGCGACCTCCTCGACGCGGCCGCGGTGCAGGGCGTCGAGTTCGAGGCCGACCTCGCGGCGCGCGCCATCGACGCGCGGCGCGTGCGCGTGCTGCAGGACCTCGCCGACCTCGAGCGCCGCACGGGGCTCGTGCGCGCGGCGGGCCGCCTGTTCCGCTTCGACCACCACCAGGTGCGCGCGACGCTGCTCGAGGAGCTGCCCGAGGCGCTCCGCGAGGAGTACCACGCGCTGACCGCCGAGGCCGTGGCCGAGCGCGTGGGCGCGGGGCCCGACGTCGACGCCACCGCGGCGGCCGCGGTGCCGATCGAGACCGCGGTGGCGCTCGTGCGGCACGGCGTGCTCGGCGCGCGGCCGCGGCTCGCGCGGCCGTTCGTCGACCGCGTGCTCACGCACCTCGACGCGACGGGCCGGCCCGGCGACGCGCTCGAGATCGCGCGCCGCGCGCTCGACGTGCCGGGGCTGCTCGACGACGCCCAGCGGCAGCACGCGCTCCTCGCCGTCGCGCGGGCCCTCGAGCTGCTCGGCCGCCGCGACGGCATCGACGAAGCCCTGCGGGAGGCGGTCGCGTTGTCCGACCGCGGCGGCGACCTCGCGGCGCGGTCGCGCGCGCGGGCCATGTGGGGCCGCAGCCTGTGGGTGCGCGGCCGGTTCCCCGAGGCGACGGCGCCGCTCGAGCAGGCCCTCGCGCTCGCGCGCGAGGCCGGCGACGCCGCGGCGGAGGGGTTCGCGCTGCGCGGCCTCGGCCTCCTCGCGACGAACACCGGCCGCCTCGACGACGCGGAGACCTACGGCCTCGCCCACCTCGAGATCGCGCGCCGGCTCGGCGACGCGACGGGCGAGGCCATGGCGCTCGGCAACCTCGGCATCGTCGCGGAGAACCGCGGCGAGCGCGAGCTGGCCCGCGAGCGGTACGAGGCCTGCCGCGCGCTCGCGGAGCGCGCCGGCGCGCGGCGCACGGCCTGCACGACGGTCGGCAACCTCGCGCTCGTGGACCTCGCCGAGGGCCGGTTCGCCGCCGCCGAGGCCGGGTTCCAGCGCTACCTCGCGCTCGCCCACGAGGTCGCCGAGCGGACCCAGGCCGCGTACGCGCACGTGAACCTCGGCCTGCTGCTCCACCAGATGGGGGCCGAGGAGGAGGCGCGCGCGTCGCTCGAGTCGTGCCTCGTCGAGTGCGAGGCCACCGGGCAGCGGCGCGTCGAGTCGTACGCGCGCGAGCGGCTCGGGTTCGTGGCCGAGGCCCTCGGCGACGTGGCCGCTGCGCGCGCGTCGCACGAGGCCGCGCTCGCGATCCGCCGCGAGATCCGCTACCCGTCCGGCGTCGCGGCGAGCCTCGTCGCGCTCGCGTCCCTCGACGTGCGCGAGGGCCACGGGGACGCGGCGCGCCCGCGGCTCGAGGCCGCGTTGTCGGTGTGCGCCGAGCACGGCCTGCGCGCCGTCGCGGTCGAGGCGCTCCTCGTGCAGGTCGCGGCCTCGCGGGGCGAGGACCCCGAGGCCGTCGCCGCCGCGGTCGCGGCGTTCGAGGCCGACGGGCACCTCCTCGACGCCCACGACCGCCTCGAGACGCTGGGCCGCCTGTGGGTGCTGACGCGGCGCGACGCGTACTGGGCCGAGGCCCTCGCGATCAGCGACCGCATCCTCGCCGACGCGCCGCCGGCCCGCCGCGCGGGCATCGCCGCGCGCGTCGAGGCCCACCGGGTCGTCCGCGGCGCCTGATCGGACCGCCGAAGTCCGGGTCTCACGTGCCCCCGCGGCGACCGCGGCGGCGGCCGGGCCTCGCGGTCCCGGGGGCACGACCCCGCCCCGGCTTCGGGGTCGGTGGGGGCCGTCCTAGACTGCGGTTTCACCCCCTCCCGGAGCCCCGTCCATGGCCGAAGCCGTCCTCGTCGCCGCGTGTCGTACGCCCATCGGGAAGTTCCAGGGCAAGCTCGCCTCG
>JAEUHO010000491.1 GCA_016795345.1 Planctomycetia bacterium
CGCCGTCAGGTCGCGTCCACGCGCTTGCGCGTGCTGCGCCGCTGCCGTCGCGTCGAGGGCGTCGACGGCTCGGTGGCCGCGGGCGGCGTCGGCTCGGCCGACTCCGCCTCGCCGTACCGCGCCGCGGACTTGGCCGCCAGCTCGAGCAACGTCGCCTGGGCCGACGGCGCGGGCTCGCCGGCCGCCGCGACGACGCGCTCGTGCGTCCCGTCGGGCAGGATCCGGCGCGCCTTCACGCGGTCGGCCAGGTACGCCGCGAGGACCTCGCCGCGCAGGCGGTCCCGCAGGGCCGGCTCCTCGACCGGGAACAGGACCTCGACGCGGTGGCGCAGGTTGCGCGGCATCCAGTCGGCGCTCCCGACGTAGACCTCCGGCGCGCCGCCGTTCTCGAACGCATAGATGCGGCTGTGCTCGAGGAACCGCCCGACCACGCTCACGACCCGGATCCGCTCGGACACGCCCGGCAGGCCCGGGCGCAGCACGCAGATGCCGCGCACCACGAGGTCGATCGAGACGCCGGCGCACGACGCCTCGTAGAGCGCCTCGATCACGGCCTCGTCGGCCAGCGCGTTCATCTTGCCGACGATGCGGGCGGGCCGGCCCGCGCGGGCGTGCTCGGCCTCCCGGCGGATGAGCGCGACGATCCGCGGGAGCATGTCGAACGGCGCCACCAGCATCCGCTCCATGCGCGCCGGCTTCGACAGCGACGTGAGGAGGTCGAACACCCGCGCGACGTCCGACGTCAGCGTCTCGCGCGCCGTCAGCAGGCCGAGGTCGGTGTACACGCGCGCGGTGGACGGGTTGTAGTTGCCCGTGCCGAGGTGCGCGTACCGGCGGATGCGGTCGCCCTCGCGGCGCAGCACCAGCGTGGCCTTGCAGTGCGTCTTGAGCCCCACGAGCCCGTACACGACGTGCACGCCGCTGGCCTCGAGCCGGCGCGCCCACGCGATGTTGGCGGCCTCGTCGAACCGGGCCTTCAGCTCGACGACCACGACGACCTGCTTGCCCTCCTCCGCGGCGCGCATGAGCGCGCGGACGAGCGGCGAGTCGCTGCTGGTGCGGTAGAGCGTCTGCTTGATCGCCAGCACCTGCGGGTCCTGGGCGGCGGCCTCGACGAAGTCCACGACGTGCGAGAACGACTCGAAGGGGTGGTGCAGCAGCACGTCGCCCTGCCTCAGCCGCGCGAACAGCGGCTCGGGCTCCGTCGGCAGGTCGATGCGGGCGGGGTGCAGCGGCGGGTCCTTGAGGCCCGGGATCGCCACGTCCTGGTAGACCTGCATCAGCCGCGACAGGTTGACCGGCCCGTCCACGACGTAGAGCTGCTGCGGGTCGAGGTCGAACGCGTCGAGCAGGGCCTGGCGGAGGTCCTCCGTCGCGCGCGACGACACCTCGACGCGCACGATGTCGCCGCGGCGGCGGCGGTGGCGGAGCTGGTCCTCGATGGCCTGCAGGAGGTCCTGCGCGCCCTCCTCGTCGACCTCGAGGTTGGCGTTGCGCGTCACGCGGAACGGGGCGACGGTGACGATGCGGCGGCCGTAGTAGAGCCGCCCGGCGTACTCCGCCGCGAGGTCCGACAGCGACACGTAGGCGTGTTTGGCGCCGGGCAGCCGCACGAGCCGCGGCAGCACGCGCGGCACGGGCACGATCCCGAGCCGGCGCACGCGCTCCGGCCCCTCGTCCTCGAGGAGCACCGCCAGGCAGAGCGCCTGCGAGAGCAGATGCGGCAGGGGGTGCGCCGGGTCGAGGGTGAACGGCGTGAGCACCGGCCCGACCTCGCGGTCGAAGAAGTGCTCGCAGAACGCGCGCTGGACCTCGTCGGTCTGCGCCATCGAGACGATGCGGATCCCCGCGGCCGCGAGCGCCGGCTTGATCTGGTCGTTCCAGCACCGGTAGACGTCGGCCGTCAGGAGGTGCGCGAGGTCGTGGACGCCCCGCCACTGGTCCTTCGCCGACAGGTGGTCGGGCGTCGGCGGCGAGACGTTGGCGTCCATCTGCTGCTGCAGGCGCGCCACCCGCACCTCGAAGAACTCGGTCAGGTTGCTGTCGACGATCGACAGGAACTTGAGCCGCTCGAGCAGCGGTTGCGTCGGGTCGAGCGCCTCCTCGAGGACGCGCCGGTTGAACCCCAGCCACGAGAACTCGCGGTTGTGGTAGAGGCTCGGGTCCTTGAGGTCAGCCATGGCGACGCGGTCCGCTCCGGGCCCCCCATCGAACCAAGGCCGCGCGGCGCGAAGATAAAGACGGCCCCCCGGACCGGCCGGGCCTCGCCGTCCCACGCATCCTTTTACCTTACAAGGACTTACGACCGATCGCCGCGGGCCCGGCGCACGCCGGCGAACGCGACGCGCGACGGGCCCGCGCCGCCGAGGGCCCCCGGAGACGGGTTCGGGACCCCGCGACGGGCCGCCCGGCGAGGCGGCCCGCTGCGGCGCGGGGGTCGCCGGGCGCGGCCGGCGGGGGCACGTAGGGCCCGCGCTCGCGCGCGCGGGCCCTCCCCCCGATGCGGGGGTCTACGATCCCCCGCCCATGGCGGCCGCCCCCTTCCCCTTCGCCGCCGAGGCGGCCGCGCTCGCGAGCAGCGTGCTGTGGGCCGGCGCGGGGATCGTGTTCCGCCGGATGCGCGGGGTGGTGCCGGCCGCCGCGCTGAACTTCACGAAGAACGGCGTGGCGACGATGTGCTTCGCGGTCGTGGGCCTCGCGCTCGTCGGCCGCCCCTATCCGACCCACGTCCCGCTCGCGTCGCAGGGGTGGCTCGTGCTCTCGGGGCTCGTCGGGCTCGCGGTCTGCGACACGTTCCTGCTGCGGGCCATGATGGAGATCGGGCCGCGCCGCGCGACGCTCCTGATGCTGACGGCGCCGGTGCTCGTGTTCGTCGGCGCGTTGTTCCCGCCGTTCTCGCAGACGGACGCGCTCTCCGACCCGTGGACCATCGTCGGCGCGGCGCTGGCGCTCGGCGGCGTGGCCCTGACGTCGCTCGAGGCGCCCGACCTCGAGGTCGACCCGGCGCGCGCGCGGCGCGGCGTGATCGACGGGCTCGTCGCGGGCGTGCTGCAGGCCGTCGGCGTGCTGCTGGCGCGGATGGGGCTCGCGGACGGCGCGGCGCCGCAGGACGCCGCGATGATCCGGCTCGCGGCCGGCACCGCGGGCCTCGCCGTCGGCGCGGTGGCGCTCGGGCAGGTCGCGACGTGGGGCCGCTCGCTCGTCGCCCCGGGCACCCTGCGGACGGTGGCGATCGCCGCGTTCTTCGGGACGTTCCTCGGGATCCTGCTCAACCAGTGCGGGCTGGCGTGGTCCGAGCGCACGGGGATCGTCTCGACGCTCAACGCGCTGGCGCCGGTGTGGCTGATCCCGATGTCGCGGGTGTTCCTCGGCGAGCGCCACGGCCGCTGGGCGTGGCTCTCCACGGTGGTCGCGCTCGCGGGCGTGGCGCTCCTCTCGCGCTGACGCGGCGCGGCCGGCCGCGTGATCGACCGCGTTCGGCCCGCGCCCCCCCATCGCGCCGCGCGTCCCGCGGGTCGTTGCCCCGGCGAGCCGACTCCCCGCCCCCCCTCCACGGACGCCGCCAGGGACCTTCGGCCCCGCCCCGGGAACGGGAACTTGATATTGAGAATGATTCTCACTATTGTTCATGGCCCTTCCCGGAGTCCCGACCATGCCCGATCGTGTGTCCCTGCTCGCCATCCTCTTCGTGGCGACAACCGCGGTGTTGCCCCCGGTCGTGCGCGCCGCCGACGCCCCGGCGTCCCCCCCTCCCGCGTCGGCGCCGCCGCCCGGCGCCTCGTCGGCCTCACCGGCGCTCACGGCCGACGACGGCGGCGAACTGGGCGTGGACGTGATCGGCGCCCGTCCCCTCTTCGGTGCCGAACCCGCGGCGGCGCTCCTGCGCATCCCCGGCGCCGGGAACTCGCTCGACCGCACCGTCGAGGTGAAGTTCAAGTCCCCGATCAGCATCCAGGACGCCCTGCGGGGTCAGCCGGGCGTCTCGATCCGCGGCGAGGACGCGGTCGGCCTGACGCCGAACATCGGCTTCCGCGGCCTGAACCCGGATCGCTCCGAGCGGATGCTGATCCTCGAGGACGGGGTGCCGGCGGGCCTCGCGCCGTACATCGAAAACGCCGCGTACTACATCCCTCCGTTCGAGCGCATGGCCCGCATCGAGGTGCTGAAGGGCAGCGGCCAGATCCTCTACGGGCCCCACACCGTCGGCGGGGTCCTGAACCTCGTGACCCCCGAGATCCCGACCTGCCCGGCGGGCTCGGTCCGCGCGCTGGCGGGATCGCACGGCTACCTGCTCGGGTACGCCGAGGCCGGAGGCACCTGGGGCCCGCTCGGCGTGCTCGCGACTGTGCTGCAGAAGCGCGGCGACGGGTTCAAGGAGGACAGCGAGTTCGACGTGCAGGACGTCACGCTGAAGGGCCGGTGGACGTTCAGCGACCGGACCAACCTCACCGCGAAGCTCAACTGGTACGAGCAGGAGTCGAAGCAGACCTACCTGGGCCTGACCACGGGGCTCTACGAGCAGGACGCTTACCGGAACCTCGCGCCGAACGACCAGCTCGACGTGTCCTGGTGGTCCGGTCAGCTGACCCTCCGCCACGAGTTCACCTCGTGCGCGCGGCTGCTCGCGAACGCGTACGTGAGCGACGCCACCCGCGACTGGAATCGGCAGGACTTCGCCCGCAACACCGGCTTCGCCGCGCCCCCGGCCAACACCGTCGAGACCGTCGGCGACACGACCGTCGACGGCGGCGCGGTCTACATGCGGGCCAGTTTCGGCTCGCGAGACCGGTACTTCCTCAAGTGGGGCATCGAGCCGCGGCTGCTGATGGACGGATCGTTCCTCGGTCGCCCGACCGAGGTCGAGGTCGGCGTCCGATACCACGAGGAGCTGATGATCGACGAGCGGAACAACCGCGCGACGTTCGTGGCGCCGCCCGTGACGCGCGACCGCGACATCCGCCGGGTCGAGGCGATGGCCGGCTGGGCGCAGGCGCGCTTCGAGCTGTCCGGCTGCTTCGACGTCACGGCGGGCCTGCGCGTCGAGGACTTCGACGCGAGCCGCCACATCGTGCGCGCGGCCAACGCGCCGGTCGACGTCGAGGGCGACAGCCACACGACCGAGTGGATCCCCGGCCTCGGGTTCACCTATCGGCTGGCGGGCCACACGCTCTTCGGCGGGGTGCACCGCGGCTACGCGCCGCCGCGCACGTCGCAGGCCATCGACTCGAGCGGCACGGACGCCGAGCTCGAGGCGGAGCACTCGTGGAACTACGAGCTCGGCGTCCGGGCCGCGCCCTGCACCTGGCTGACGTGGTCCGCGACCGGCTTCTACAACGACTTCACGAACATCGTCGTCCCCGACAACGAGTCCGGCGGCTCCAGCACCGAGAACACGAACGCGGGCGAGACGGAGATGTACGGCCTCGAGCTCACCGGGTCCGTCGACCTCGTCTCGTGGTTCCGCCGGACCCCGTGCTGCGCGCCGCTCGACCGCTGCACGTCACGCCTCTGGCTCGATGTCGCGTACACCTACACCCACACCGAGAACGTCACGGCGGGCGGCCTGTTCGAGGGCAACGAGCTGCCTTACGCCCCGCGGCACACGGGGTCCGTGGGCCTGCGATTCGAGGCGCCGAGCGGGTTCGACGTCGGCGCGTTCGCCGTCTACACCGGCGAGCAGTTCACCGACCAGGCCGAGACCGAGGTGCCGAGCGCCGACGGCACGAGGGGCAGGATCGACGACCGCTGGGTCGTGGACCTGGTCGCCGGCTGGGACGTCCCCGGGACCTCGCTCCGGCTGCACGGGGCGCTCCGGAACGTGTTCGACGAGACGTACATCGCGAGCCGGGCCCCGGAGGGGATCTTCCCCGGCGCCCCTCGCCACTGGTACCTCGGCATCGAGCTCGACTTCTGAGGCTGCGCTCACCCCCGGCGCGTCCGCGGACGCGCCGGGGGCCCAAGGCCGACGTCGAACCCCGCCTGCGTCGCCCGCCGACACCCGCGATCTCGGACGCCGCCGGTTCTTTCTGCGAATGATTCTCAACTTCACTCGCATCGACTACACTCTGGTCGTCATGGTCCCCCCCACCGCCCCGCCGATCACGCCCCCGTCGCCGAGCGACGCCCCCACGCGGCTCGACGCGGCGGGCTCGGCGGGTGGCCATCCCGACGCGGCCGTGGGCGCGGGGGCCTCGCCGCACCTGCCCTGCGAAGCGACCCCGGCGTTCGACGGTTCCAACGCCACGCTGGGCGGCGCTCCGGCGCGTGCGGTGCCGGGCCGCTGGCGCCGGCGCTTCCTCACGCCCGCGCCGCTGGCGGCACGCGGCCCGTGGCTCGTCGCGCTCGCGGCCCACGTCGTCGTGCTCGGCGCCGGGCTCGCCGGGAGGCCGTCGCGCCCGCCGACGATCGGCGAGGCGGAGCACGGTCGGCTCGTCGTCACCGACGCGCTCGCGCCGGCCGAGGAGGTCCCGACGGAGTTCGTCGCACCGGAACCGGTCGCCGTCCCGCCGAGCGATCCGCCCGACGTGCCGACGGTCGACCTCGTGCCGACCGAACCGCCGCTCGAACCCCTTGAAGTATTCGACCCGGACCTCGCCGCCGACGGGGCCCCGACCGACGAACCACCGCCGTCGATCCCGGCCCACGACGCGCACCTGGCGCGTGCGCAGGTGCGGCGGAAGCCCCCGCCGACGCCGGCCGTGGCGCCGACACCGGTCGCCGCCGCGGTACCGGCCGCCCAGCCGGCCGCCGCACCCGCCCCACGCGTCGCGAGCGGTCGCGCGCAGCTGCGTCCGCTGCATCGCCCCGCGCCGGCCTACCCCGAAGCGCTGCGGCAGAGCGGGGTCGAAGGGGTCGTCCGCCTGCGGATCGTCGTCGAAGCGGACGGTTCGGTCTCGGAGGCGACCGTGGTCGCGGGGAGCGGCTTCGAGGCGTTCGACGCCGCCGCGGTCGAGACGCTGCGGCGGTGGCGATTCGAGCCGCCCGGCGAACGGCAGGTCGTACCGTCGATCCCGGTCCGCTTCCGACTGCGTTGACGCGGGCCCCCGCCCCGACGCACGCCCGCGGACGACCTCACGACGCGATGCACGCACGGCGCCCGCCACCGCGAGGTCTCGACCGCGGTCACCGATCCGCGATCGGCGCGCCGCCGTCCATCCGGCGGCGGAGCTCGACGAGGCGGCCGCCCAGCTCGGCCCGCCAGGCCGGCGCCTTGCGGCCGATCTTCTCGAGCGCGCGCGCCGCGACGTCGTCGAGCGAGACGCCGTAACGCGTCGCCACCTCGGCGAGGGCCACGAGCGTGTCGCCCACCTCGCCCGCGATCGCCTCGCGCACGTCCTTGCCGTAGCCCTCGGCGTCGAGGACGCAGCGCGCGACCTCGCCGGCCTCCTCCGTGAGCGCGAGCGCCGCCAGCGCGCGCGGGTGCTCGATCCCCTCGAGGAGGCGGGTGAGCTCGGTCTGGAAGTGGCGCAGGTCCATGGGCGCTCCGGAGGTCAACGGACGGGCGACGGGACCGACGGCGACGGCGGGACCGCGGGCGGCGCGGTCGGTCCCGCGGCCTCGGGGGCCGGCGCGGGGGCTGGCGCGGGGGCCGGCGCGGCGGCCGGCGCGACGGGCGGCAGCAGGTGTTTCGCGAAGAACGCGAGCGCCGCCCGCGCGACCTCCGGCCGCACCACGTCGTGGCCCGCGTCGGGCACCACGACGAGGTCCGCCGGGACGCCGGCGGCGTCGAGCGCCTCCTTCAGCAGCCGGCTCTGGTCGATCGGCACGACGGTGTCGCGTTCGCCGTGCACCAGCAGGAACGGCGGGTCGTCCTTCGAGACGTACGCGATCGGGTTGGCGCGCCGCGCGAGGTCCTGCTTCGTGTGGAGGCGCCCGCCGAGCAGCCGGTCGAAGAGCCCGCCGTCGGTCTCGGGGCCCACGGGCGCCCCGCGGCCGTGGAACTGCAGGAAGTCCGTGGGCCCGCACACGTCGAGCACCGCCTGCACGCGGCTCGAGACGCCGGGCGACCCGCCGGTCCCCTCGAGGTCCGCGACGTCGCCCGCGGTCCCGAGCAGCGCCACGAGGTGCCCGCCGGCCGACGCGCCGGCCGCGCCGAACCGCGCCGAACCGCGCCGGGTCGAGGCGGTACCGCGCGGCGTTCGCGCGCAGCCATCGGACCGCGGCCTTCACGTCCTCGATCTGCGCCGGGAACGGGGCCTCCGTCGCGAGGCGGTACCCGACGCTCGCCGTCGCGAACCCGAACGGCAGCATCGCCGCCGTCGGGCACGGACGCTTGTCGCCGCCGATCCAGCCGCCGCCGTGCACCCACACGACGAGCGGCGCCGGGCGCTTGCGCTCGCCCGCGGGCAGGTACAGGTC
>JAEUHO010000505.1 GCA_016795345.1 Planctomycetia bacterium
GACCTCGCGGCCGAGGCGCGCCGCAAGCGGCACGTCGAAGGGAGGTAGCCCGCGCGGCTCGACGCGCGAGGCGCGTCGACCCCGGCGCCGGGCGCCCGCCGCGTCAGGGCGCCCGGCGCAGCAACCCGACGATCGCCACCAACACGAACGACCCGAGTCGGCCGCGGGCCTCGCGTACCCCTGCCCCGACCGCCCCCGCATCGCGACGACGCCGCGGCCCGATCCCACCCGTTGCTCGCCGGCCCCCCTTCGCGCCCGAACGACTCGGGGCGTACGATCGGATCGGAGGGACCCGCGTGCGCCACGACTACCAGGACGCGGAACGCGCCGGCGCGTACCACGCCTTCGGGCTCTCGGCCGACGGGCGCGTCAAACACGCCGTCATCGGCGACGCGGTCCTGCGGCGCCTCGCGGGCGCGCGCGACCTCGACATCGTCGAGATCGGGACCGGCACGGGCTGGCTCGCGGGCCTCGTCCGACCGCAGGCCCGCCGGGTCGTCGCCCTCGACGGCTCCGCCGCGCTGCTCGAGGAGGCGCGCCGCGCGGTGCCGGGCGTCGAGTTCCTCGAGGCCGACCTCCAACGGCCGCTGCCGCTCCCCGATCGCGCCTTCGACGTCGCGCTCGCGTGCCTCGTGCTCCACGACCTCCGCCCGCTCCCCCGCGCGTTCGCGGAGCTCGCGCGCGTGCTGCGCCCCGGCGGGAAGCTCCTCGTGATCGACCTCAACGCGTACTACGCGCACCCCGTCGGCTCGTGGAAGCGCACCTGGCGCGAGCGGCTCACCCGCGCGCCGAAGGGCATCCGCGTCGCGTCGTACGGCGACTGGCTCCGCCGCGAGGACCGCACGTTCACCTGGGGCGACGGCCACGAGAGCTGGTTCACGCCCCTGCCCGAGCTCGTCAACGACGCGGTCGGCGCCGGCTTCGTCGTCACCGGCCTCGACGACCTGGTCCCGCCCGACGCACCCGACGGCCGCGGCCTCGCGGGCCGCATGCACCACTTCCCGGCGTACCTGCTGCTCGAGGCGGTCCGCTCCGCCTGAACGCCGACGGCGTCTCTCCCGCGCCCCCGTCATCGGGACGCGGTCGTGCTCCCCGGGACGCGAGGCCCGGTCGCCGGCGCGAGCGGTCACCGCCGCGCCCGCACGTCGGCAAGCGGGCCTCGCGTCGGCGGAAGGGGGCCGCGTCCCCGCGGCGGCGCCGCAACCGACCCGGTCGCGGCCCTCGTCGCGGCCGAGCTGGGTACACTTGCGTTCCGGAGGTCGGTATGAAGGTCCCCACCGCCACGCGGATGCGACGGGTCGGGTTCCGCGCGACGATCGCGCTCGCGACGATCCTCGGGGGAGCGGCCGCGCGCGCCGATGAACCGCCGGTCGACACGCCGGTCGTCGCGACGCCGGAGGGCCGCGAGGCGTTCGACGACGTCCGCGCGGCGTACGCGGAGGGGCGGACCCACGTGCCGCGCGCGAGGGCCGAGGCCGACGCGCTCGTCGGACCGTATCCCGACCGGCGGGCCACGGCGAGCCGCTATCTCGTGGCGCTGTTCCGCCAGACCGCCGCGGACGAGGAGCACGGTCGCACGCCGCGACGGGGGATGAAGCTCGGCGGCGGCGAGCCGCAGGATGACGGCGCCGCCATCCGCTGGCACGTGATGCGCGCGCTCCGCGACAAGACGGTCCCGACGGACAGCACCGACGCGCTCGCGCCCGCCCTGTGGCTGTGGCGCGAGGGACAGGACGGCCCGTCGCGCGAGGTGGCGGTGTGGCTCCTCGCCCAGATCCGGCACGCGGACGCCGACGAGGTCCTGATCGAGGCCGTGGAGCAAGAGCAGGTCCCGACCGAGCCGCTCGTGTGGGCCCTCGGCGAGGTCATGAAGCGGCGCCTCGAGCGCGCGGGCCCCGCCGTCCGCGTCTACTGCACCGACCACCGCGCGGCCGTGCGCGAGGCCGCGGTGGACGCCGCGAAGGCGCTCGCGCTCACGGACGTCCCGACGTGGACCGAGGGATCCCCCATCACCGGTGCGCTGGACCGCCGCCTGCGCGCGCTGGCCGCGTGCGTGCGTCCGGAGCTCCCGGCGGACGCGCGGTGGGTCCGTCGTCGTCGCGCGGCCGATCCGGCGCGACGGGTCGGCGAGCTCGACGTCGCGGGGTGGGTCCTCCCCGCGCGCACGAAGCCCCCGGTGATGATCGACTGGTTCGGTGACGTCGTGTCGCTCGACGAGGACGGCGCCGAGACGGTCGAGGACACGCTGGCCGACGCGGCCAAGCGGCTGATCGAGGTCCGCGAGGAATTCGCGGCCCTCGCGGGCGACGACTTCGACGGCCGGCGGCGCATCGAGTCGAGGATCGGGATCGCGCGATGGAGCGACTGGGGCGGACGCAAGTGGGTGCTCACGCTCCCGGAAGCGTTGGTCGCGGCGTGGGCGCATGCCCGTGGCGACGACGCGACGGCGAGTGCGCTGGTCCACCCGGTCCTCGCGTCGAGCGACGACGAGTCGGAGACGTTCGATCGGCTCCGGGACGAGCTGGCGATCGGCCTCGACGAGCGGATGCTCGAGGCGTTCCGCCGGACGGAGTACGCGCGGGCGCTCCGCCTCGCGAGCCACCTCGCGTCGCCGCTCTTCGACGGTGCGTACGGGCAGCAGCGCGCCGCGAAGCTCGCCGAGGAGCTACCTCGACGGATCGACGACTTCCGTACCCTCGTGCTCCCGACGGCCGAACAGTGGAAGGAGTTCCAGCGCCGGTCGAACCGAGAGGAGCAGGTGGCGTACCTGTGCCAGCGCCTCCGGTTGATCCGCGCCACGCAGAACAGCATCCCCGGTGGCATCTCGTACGGCGACGACCAGTACGACCCGGCCGCCGACGATCTGGCGTGGAACGACCCTCGGCGTGACGCGTACGAGCGCCTGAACCCCTTCCGCGAGCTCCTCGCGCTCGACCTGCGCGGCCGCGAGGTCGGGCCGCTCCTGCCGCTGCTCGCATCGAGGGACCACATCCTCGGGTTCGATCTGGAGCGCTTCGGCCGGCACGCGCCCCAGTCGCTCCATCGCGTCGCCTGGGTCGCCGGGACGCTCCTCGACGCGATCGCAGCCGAGCGCCTCGTGGACGCATCCGTCGTAGGGAGCGGTGATGCATCTCGCCTCGCGACCGAGATCGAGCGGGTGCGAGCGTGGTTCGCGGCCCGCGGCGAGGAGCGCCAGTCGGATCGCATCTTCGCCGTCGCGACGACCAAGCCGTGGGAGCAGGCCGAGCACGCGCTGCGGCGGCTCGCGCGGAGCGACCCGCCGCGCGCGGCGCGGGCCGCGGCCGGGCGCGCGGTGGAGGACGCGGAGCACCGTGCCGCGTTGGTCCGACTCGTGGCGAACCTCGGCGGAGAGGGCCACGTCACGGAGGCCCGGGAGTGGGCGAAGTCCGACGACCCGGCGACGCGCTTCCTGGCCTCGTGGATCCTGGTGCGACACGGGGATCGCGCCTCCCGCGAGGGACTCGACCTCATGCTCGCCCACCTCCGCTCCCCGGAGGGCTGGCGGCTCCGCGACGCGGTCCTCGACGACCTCCTCGCCACGAACGACCCGGCGGCGCAGCAGTACGTCGACGCGGCGAGCGACCCGACGATCCCGGACGGGGCGCATCCGTCCCTGTTCCTGCTCCAGCGCCGGGCACTCCGCGGCGACGCCGCGGCGATCCAACGGGTGCTGGACGCACTCGGCGGCGCGACGCCCACGCTGCTGGCCAAGACGCCGGGCGACGACCCCTACGGGTTCGACAGCACGCTCGACAAACCCGACGAGATTGCGTGGGCTCTCCTGTCGTGGCGCGCCGCGCCGCCCGAGTGGTCATCGGAGGAAGGACCCGAGGGGCAGGCGACACGCGCGCGCGCACGCGCCTCCCTCGAGACGTGGCTCCGGGCCCAGGCCGACGCGATCCGCTCGGGTCGTCCGACGGAGATCCGCCGTTCGGACGCACCGCGGTTGTGGGGCGCATGGGGCTGGATCTCGACGGGTTGGGTGCGTCAGATCTGACGCGGACCGCCACGGAGGCCCGAGCGGCCGTCGGTCGACGTCGGCGGCCGGCGGACGGTCGGCGCCGGCGTCGTGGGTGCCCCGTCAGGGCCCGGGCGACGCGGGCGCGTCAGCGGCGAGCGCGCGCACCGTCCGCACGTTTCGGAGCGTCGAGACGGTCGCGAGCGTGCGATCGAGCCAGGCGTTCGTCAGCTTCGTGCGCGCGACGCCATTCGGGAGGTGGAGGTAGACGTCCCCGTCGACGACCACGAACGCGTCGCCCGGCGAACGCGCCGGGTCGAGCGATGCCACGCGGGCCCGGTCCGGGACCTCCGCGAGGAACGCGACGTGCATCGCGGCGCCGTCGGGGTCGCGGCCCGCGAACGGATTCGCGGCGAGCACTCGACGCAGGGCCTCGACGGAGCGCACGACGACCGGGACGGGGGCGGCGCAGCGGTGCGTCAGCGCGGCGGAGGCGGCCGCCGCGATCGAGGTCACGTCCGACGGCGTCGCGCGGAACCGCACGTTGCCGCTCTGGAGGTACGTGGACACGTCGGTTGCACCCGCGCGCTCGAACGCCTTCACGACGTCCGCCATCGCGATCAGGTGCTTCCCGCCGACGTTCACCCCGCGCAGGAACGCGACGAAGCGCGGGAGTTCGTGAGCCCGGGCGGCCCGCCCCGACACCGCTGCGGGGGATGCACGCCGGCGCCGGGGCCGCCGATCAACCGCCATGGCGTTCGCTCCGACGGCGTCGGTGCTGTTCCACGTCCGGTCGCATCATCGGAGGACCTCCGGCACGGGCCGCAACCGTGGGGGAGGATACCCGACATCGCGCGCAGACCGTCCGGGCGGGACGCGGTGCCGCGCCTGGACCGCCGACGGGTCGGGCCTCGCGGTCAACGCCGGGTGGCGATCACCTCGAGGTACTGCGCGGGCATCGCCACGGGGCCGGTGCCGTTGCGGTCGAAGCGGCGCGCGAGGTCGAGCAGGTCCGCATGGAGGGCGGCCTCGCCCGCGGTGCCGACGGTCTGGAACGCCTTCAGCGTCGGGCCGTAGAAGCGGCGGAAGACGTCCACGAACTCCGCCGCGGAGCGGAAGCGGAACACGAAGTCGCGCTCGCGGACCTCGAGCGAGGCGAGGCCGTCGCCGAACAGCTCGCGCAGGCGCGACTCGGTGCCCCACGCCGTCGGCGGCGTCACGCCCGCGGGCGGCGGGACGTGCCGGCCGACCACGCGGAACATCTCGCCGACGAAGCCCTGCGGCGTCCAGTTCGCGAGCGCGATGCGGCCGCCGGGGCGCACGACGCGGAGCAGCTCCCTCGCGGCGCGCGGGGCGTCGGGGGCGAACATCACCCCGTAGATGGAGAGGACCGCGTCGAACGACGCGTCGGCGAACGGCATCCGCTCGGCGTCGCCCTCGACGAACGTGACGTCGAGGCGCTCGGCGGCCGCGCGCTCGCGCCCGCGGGCGAGCAGCGCGGGCACGTAGTCGAGGCCGACGACCTCGCAGCCGCAGCGCGCCGCGGCGAGCGCGGCGTTGCCGCTGCCCGTCGCGACGTCGAGGACCTTCCAGCCGGCCGAGAGGTCGGCGGCCGCGACGAGCGCCTCGGCCGAGGCGTGGATCCTCGTGCCGATGACGGCGAAGTCGCCGCTCGACCAGGTCTGCTGCTGGCGGGCCTTCACGGCCTCGAGAGACGGCGCGGGGACGGACGGGGCGGGGTTCGGGGGCGTGGGCATGGGTCGATCTTCCAGGGGTTCCAGGGGGACGAGGGGCTTCGGGTCGGGAGGCGCCACGGGCCGGGCCCATGGCCGGGGAGCGGGGTCAGTTGCGTTCGTTGAGGAGCGGGCGCACCTTCAGCGCGGCGGCGTCGCCCGCGACGAGGTCGAGGTCGCCGTCGCCGTCGAGGTCGTCGACGGAGAGCGTGGCGGACGCGCCGGCGAGGTCCGCGTCGGTCGCCGCGTCGAAGCCGCCGGCGGCGTCGGAGAGCAGCACGACCACGCGGCCGAGCGACGGCACCGCGAACAGGAGGTCGGTGCGACCGTCGCCGTTCACGTCGGCGGCGACGAGGTCGCGCCACGGGGCCGCGCCGACCGCGGCCTCGACGTCGGCGGGCACGACGTCGTCGAACGTCCCGTCGCCGCGGCCGAACAGCGTCCCGACGCGGCGCGGGCCGCCCGGCGTCAGGAGGACGCCGGCGACGTCCACGAGGCCGTCGTCGTCGAAGTCGCCGGCGACGAGCGCCTCGAAGGAGCGACCGGCGCCGAGCGGGACGACGGCGCCGGCGTCGAACGCCGCGGCGTCGGCGTTCGTGAGCACGACGTACCCGTCGGCGCCGAGGGCGACGACGACGTCGGCGGGCGAGGTCGCGCCGTGGACGCGGCCGACCGCGAGCGACGTGGGCGCGGCGCCCGAGCCCGCGGGCAGGGCCGAGGGGACGCCCGCGTGCAGTCCCGCCTCGCCCTTCGAGACGTACGCGAGCACGCGGCGGCCGGCGGCGTCGAGCGCGACGAGGTCGTCGATCCCGTCGTCGTCGAGGTCGCCCGAGGTGATCCCGGCGACGGTGCCGGAGAACGACCCGACGCCGCCGACCTCCGCGCGGTTCCCGCCGGAGATGCGGTAGCCGAGCGTCGAGACGCTCACGAACGTCGCGGTCACCTGCACCGCGAACACGAACCCGTCCTCGGCGGCGCCGAGCACCGCGCCTCGCCCGAGGAAGGGCGTCCCGGTCGCCTTGAAGCCGCTGCCGCCGTAGTCGCCCGTGAAGCCGCCGGCGCCGGTCCCCGGCCGCGAACCCGACTCGTGGGTCGTCGTCGTCGAGGACGTGGCCGCCACCCAGGCGAAGTCGACCTTGCCGTCGTCGTCGTGGTCGGCGAGCGCCGTCGCGACGAGGGTGTACGGCGCCGTGCCGAACACGGGCGGCGGGACGTCGCTCGCCGCGACGGGGAAGAACGTCACGGGGGCGGGCGGGATCCGCGTGCGCACCGGCGGCGGAGGAGGAGGCGTCGGGCCCGAGGCCGGCCCGCCACCGCCGCAGCCGACGCCCCCGGCGAGGACGCTGACGACGACGAGGGCGAGGAGACGGTGCATCGGAGGACTCCGGGGAGGGACGGATCGCGGGGCCCGATCACCGGGCCCATCCCCCTGACTCCCGGCCGCCGCCCCGCGCGGACCGGAAATCCCCCGACGGGCCCGGGCGTGCCACCCGGGGGCATCGGCCAACCGCCGGGCGCTACACTCCGGGGATGGCCGACGGCGCCCCCGAAGAAGCCGCATGGCTGCGCGACGCGGGCCCGGACCGCGAGGCCCGGCTCGCGGCGCTGTTCGAGGGGTGCCGCCCGCGTCTCGAGCGGATGGTCGAGGCGCGCATGGACCCCGTGCTCCGCGCGCGGCTCGGCGCGTCGGACGTGCTGCAGGAGACGTGGCTCGAGGTGCAGCAGCGCGTCGACGACTGGGTCCGCGCGCCCGACATGACGTTTTATCTGTGGGTGCGGTTCCTCGCGGCGCAGCGCCTGCTGAAGCTGCGGCGGTTCCACGTCGGCGCGCAGAAGCGGGACGCGCGCCGCCAGGTCGCCGACGCCCCCGCCGGGCCCGCGGCCACCACGGCCGCGCTGGTGGACCGGCTCGTCGCGACCGGGCCGAGCCCGAGCGGCGTGGCCGCGGCCGGCGAGCTCCGCCAGCGGCTCCTCGACGTGCTCGACGCGATGGACGCGACGGACCGCGAGGTGCTCGCGCTCCGCCACTTCGAGGAGCTCTCGAACGCCGAGGTCGCGCGCACCCTCGGGATCGAGCCCGACGCCGCGAGCAAGCGGTACCTCCGCGCGCTGGCCCGCCTCAAGACCGCGTACGTGCGCGACGTCGGCGGCACCGGGCCCGCCCGGCCGTGAACGCGGCCGACGACCCCACCGCCGCCCTCGACGCGATCGTCGAGGAGTTCCTCGGCCGCCTGCGCCGCGGCGAGACCCCGGACGTCGCGGCCTGGGAACGCGCGCACCCCGCGCTCGCGACGGACCTCCGCGAGCTCCTCCCGGCGCTCGTGCTCATGGAGTCGCTGAAGCCCCGCCCGTCGGCGGCGCCGACCGCGCCCGCGCATCCCGCGACGGTGGGCCCCTACCGCGTCCTGCGCGAGCTGGGCCGCGGCGGCATGGGCCGCGTGTACGAGGCCGAGGCGCCGGACGGCGCGCGCGTCGCGGTGAAGGTCCCCCACGCGCACCTCGTCGGCCGCGCCGGGTTCGTCGCGCGGTTCCTCCGCGAGGCGCGCGCGGGCGGCGCGGTCCACCACGCCGGGATCGTCCGCACCCTCGGCTCGGGCGTCCACGACGACGGCGGCGTCGAGGTGCCGTACCTCGTGCTCGAGCGCGTCGAGGCGGGCACGCTGCGCACGTTGCTCGACGCGGTCGGCACCGTGTCCGAGCGGCTCGCGCGCGAGGTCGGCGCGGCCGTCGCCGACGCGCTGGCCGCGATCCACGCGGCCGGGATCGTCCACCGCGACGTCAAGCCCGACAACGTCTTCCTGCTCCCCGACGAGACCGTGAAGCTGGCCGACCTCGGCGTCGCGCTGCTCCGCGACGAGGCCGAGCGCATCACGCAGCCCGGCGAGTTCGTCGGCTCGCTCCTCTACGCGGCCCCCGAGCAGCTCGAGCGCGGCCCGGTCGACGCGCGGGCCGACCTCTACGCGCTGGGCCTGCTCCTCTTCGAGCTCGTCGCCGGCCGCCACCCCGTCGCGCGGCCCGGCGAGGCGCGCCCGCTCGGGGCCGCGCTCGGAAGGCCCGCGCCGTCGTTGCGCGGGTTCGCGCCCCACGTGTCGCCGCTGCTCGACGCGCTGGTCCGCAGCCTCCTCTCCCGGGACCGCGAGGCCCGGCCGGCGTCGGCCGCCGAGACCGCCGAGGCGCTGCGCGAGGGCGAACGGTCCGCGTGGTGGAGGCGGACCGGCGGCGCGACGGCGCGCGCGCGCCACCCGCGCTCGTCGGGGCACTTCCACGGCCGCGAGGCCGAGCTCGCGGCGCTCGCGGAAGCCTGGGACGCCGCCCGGCGCGGCGCGGGAGGCACGGTCCTCGTCGAGGGCGAGGCGGGGCTCGGCAAGACGCGGCTGCTCGACGCATTCGCCGACCGGCTCGTCGAGGCGACGCCGGACGCGCGCGTCCTGTGGGCCGAGGCGCCGCTCGCGTCGTGGTCGATCGCCGACGCGCTGCGCGCGGTGCTCGACGACCGCGACCTGCCGGGCGCGCTCGCGCGCCTGCTGCCCGGCCGGGAGGCGCAGGTCGGGGTGCTCGCGCGCCACCTCGCCGGCGAGCCCGTCGCGTCCGCGGACCCGCACGGCGTCGCCGCGGCGTACGCGGCGGTCCTGCGCGCGCTCGCGGAGGAGCGTCCGCTGCTCGTGGTCGTGGACGACCTCCACGCCGCGTCCCCCGACGACCGCGAGGCCCTCGCGCGCATCGCCGACGGCCTGCGGACGGCGCGGCTGCTGTTCGTCCTCGGGGCGCGGCCGGAGGTGCGTTGGCCGCCGGGCCTCGCGGTCCGGAGGGTCGTGCTCGCCGGACTCGACGCCGAGGCCGCGGGCGACCTCGCGCGGTCGTTGCTCCCCGCGGGCACCTCCGCGGAGGACGTCCGCGACCTCGTGCGGCGCTCCGACGGCCACCCGCTCTTCCTGCTCGAGCTCGCGCGGGCGCGCGCGCACGACCCGGCGCCCGGCGCGCAGGGACGCGAGGCCCTGCCCGCGTCGCTCCGCGCGGTCCTCGAGGCGCGGCTGTCGGCGCTGGCGCCGGACGAGCGCCGGCTCCTCGACGTCGCGGCGTGCGCGGGCGACGGCTTCGACCCGGTGCTGCTGTGCGACACGCTCGGGGTGCGGCGCCTCGACGGCCTCCAGGCGTTCCACGACCTCGACCGGCGCCATGGGCTCCTCGTCCCGGAGGGCGACCGTTATCGGTTCCAGCACCACCTCGTCGAGGAGACGGTGAGGGAGGCGCTGCCGCCCGCGCTGCGCCGCGCGTACCACGGCGCGATCGGGCAGGGGCTCGAGGCCGCGGCGCGGGGCCGGCCCGTGACCGGCGCGGTCGCGCAGCGCGTCGCGCACCACTTCCTCCTCGGCGAGGACCCCGCGCGCGCCGCGCCGTACGTCGTGGCCGCCCTCGACCACCTGCACGGCTCGCTCGAGTACCGCCGCGCCACGGAGGCGGCCGAGCGGGCGCGCGCGGTCGGGGCGTCGCTCCCGCCCGCGGTCCGGTCGCACGCCAGCCGCGTGCTCGCGGTAGGGCGGCTGTCGCACGG
>JAEUHO010000506.1 GCA_016795345.1 Planctomycetia bacterium
CGTGTTCCTGCACCACGCCGAGGAGCCTCCGCGACGTGGCGCACGCGTTCGTGCCCGCCGGTGGCCCTGCGATACGCCCGGGTCGCAGCCGCGGCCCCAACCTCGTCCCCTCGTGCATGGGCCGGGCTAGGAGAACTTCACCTGCTGCCAGACCTGCGCGGGGAGCGAGCTCGTGCAGCGGGTCGCCGACGACCGCGACGCCGGGCGCGCGTGGCGCGGGTACGCGTACTTCCACCAGCAGGACACGGACGCCGCCGCCGAGGGCGACGGCCTGTGGCTCGCCTACGGCCGCGTCGAGGACGACGGCGGCCTCGCGCCGGACGCCGCGGTGGGCGACGAGGTCGCGGCCGCGCTGCGCGCGCAGGGGCTCGCCGTCGACTGGGACGGCCGCGTCGAGACGCGGCTCCACGTGCCGATGACGTGGCGCCGGCGCCGCCCGGACGCCGACGCCGGCCGCTCGCGGCGGCCGTTCTGGAAGCGCCTCTTCGGGCGGCGCTGACGCACCGCGGCGGCGGCCGGGCCTCGCGGTCCCCCGCGGGGGACCGCGACCCGGGAGACCGGGCGCGCGCGCCCGCGCGACGTCAGATGCGGCGGGTGGCGATCGACTTCTGCTGCAGGAAGAGCCCGAGGTAGTCGGGGCCGCCGGCCTTGCTGCACGTGCCGCTCATGTCGTACCCGCCGAACGGGTGGGCCCCGACCAGCGCGCCGGTGCACTTGCGGTTGAGGTAGAGGTTGCCGACGTAGAAGCGCTTCTTCGCCTCGGCGAGGTGGTTCGCGTCCTTGCTGTAGACCGCGCCGGTGAGGCCGAACTCGGTGTTGTTCGCGATGTCGAGCGCGTCCTTCCAGTCGGCCGCCTTGATGAACGCGAGCACCGGGCCGAAGATCTCCTCCTGCGCGAGCCGGCCCGTCGGCGGCACGTCGGCGACGATCGTCGGCTCGATGAAGTACCCGACGTCGCCCGCGCGGCCGCCGCCGGCCACGACGCGGCCCTCCTTGCGGCCGAGCTCGATGTACTCGAGGATCTTGTCGAACTGGTCCTTGCCGGTGACCGGGCCGACGTTGGTCGTCGGGTCGGACGGGTCGCCCACCTTCAGCGCCTTCGTGCGCGCGATCACCTTCTCGAGCACCGCGTCGTAGACCGACGCGACGACGATGGCGCGCGAGCACGCGGAGCACTTCTGGCCCTGGAAGCCGAAGGCCGAGGCGACGATGCCGGCGGCGGCCGCGTCGAGGTCGGCGTTCGCGTCGACGACGATGCCGTCCTTGCCGCCCATCTCGGCGACGAGGCGCTTGATCCAGCGCTGGCCCGGGACGGTCCGGCCGCACTGCTCGGCGAGGCGCAGCCCGACCTCCTTGCTGCCCGTGAACGCGACGAAGCGCGTGCGCGGGTGCGCGACCATCTCGGCGCCGGCCACGCGGCCCTGGCCCGCGACGAACGACGCGACGCCGCGCGGGAAGCCCACCTGCTCGAGCAGCTCGAAGAACTTGCGGCCGATGGTGAGGCTCGGCTCCGCGGGCTTCACCACGACCGTGTTGCCCGTCACGAGCGCCGCGACGGTCATGCCGCAGAGGATCGCGAGGGGGAAGTTCCACGGGGCGATGATGGCGCCCACGCCGAGCGGGATGTAGTGGCACTCGTTGTGGTCCTCCGTCTGCACGACGGGGAGGCCCTTCGCGTACCGCAGCGCCTCGCGGGCGTAGTACTCGCAGAAGTCGATGGCCTCGGCGGTGTCGCCGTCGGCCTCGGCCCAGTTCTTGCCGACCTCGCGGACCATCCACGCGCTGTAGTAGTGCTTGTCGCGGCGCAGGCGGTCGGCGAGCTCGAACAGCAGGTGCGCGCGGTCGGCCCACGGCGTGTCGGCCCACGCGGGGAACGCGTCGTCGGCGGCCTCGACCGCGCGGCGGGCGTCCTCGGCCGTCGCGAGCGGGAAGCGGCCGACGACGATCGAGGGGTCGGAGGGGTCGTGCGTCTCGACGAAGCTCGCGCTCGAGACGCGCTCGCCGTCGATGACGTTGGTGTAGGTGCGGCCGAGCTCGCCGTCCACGCGCTCGAGCGCCTCCTCGAAGGCCTCGCGGGCGTCGGGGCGGGTGAAGTCGGTGAAGGGCTCGTTCTTGAAGGGCGCGACCATGGGGACCTCCGCGATGGGCCCGAGCCTACGCGCCCCCGCCGGGGTCGGAAGCGGTGGCCGAGCGCTCGGGCAGCACCAGCAGGGCCACCCCGACCGCGACGGCGACGGCGGCCCCGGCGAACGCGAGGCCCGGCCGCTCGCCGAGCACCAGCCACGCCACCAGCACGCCGACGAACGGCCCGGTGCCGAAGAGCGCGCCCGTCGTCGCGGTGCCCACCCGGCGCACGCTCGCGAGGTAGCCCACGAGCGCGCCGCCGAACCCGACGAGCCCGACGAGCGCGCCCCACGCGAGCGTGGCGCCGTCGGGCAGCGGCGGCACCTCGCCCGTCGCGGCGGCGAGCGCGAGGGCCGCGGCGCCGCCGAGCAGGCCCTTGTCGCGGGCGACGGTCAGGAGGTCGCGGTGGACGAGGTAGCGGAGCAGGTTGCTGTCGGCCGACCAGCAGAGGCACGACGCCGCGATCCACGGCGCGCCCTCGAGGGACGCCGCGCCGCCGCCGTCGCCGACGGCGAACGCGCACGCGACCCCGCCCGCGAGCACGCACGCGGCCCCGACCCAGCGCCGCGGCGACAGCCGCTCGCGGAACACCAGCACCGCGAGGATCGGCGTGAAGACCGTCTCGAGGTTGAGCAGCAGCGACGCCTCGTGGGCCGTGAGCCGCGCGAGGCCCTGCATCGCGCACCAGGCCCCGAGCACCGGGCCGCAGACCGTGGACGCGACGAGGGCCAGGCGCCCGCGGCGGTGGTCGGCGGGCGTCCCGACCGCCAACGGCGGGGCCCGGAAGCCGAGCCGGGTCGCGGCGAGGAACAGGAGGCCGGACGCGAGCGCGATCCACGCGCCGGCGGTCCACCGCCCCACGCCGTCGAAGACCCGCTGGGCCGCCGGGGCGCCGACGCCGAACGCCACCGCCGCCAGGAGCCCGGGGACGGCGTCGGACGGGCGGCGGAGGCGGGCGGGGGCGGCGGGCACCGGCGAAGGGTACGCGAGGCCCGGAAGGACGCCGCGGCGCGCGCCGTTCCACCGGCCGGTCCCGCGTCGGGATCGGCGCGGGCCTCGCGTACCAGCCCCGGTATCCTCCAAGCCCCATGCCCGCCCTCCTGCTCCTCGCAGCCTGGATCTCGGGCACCGCCGCGCTGGTGGCCGAGACCATCTGGTTCCGCGCGCTCGGCCGCGGCGTCGGCACGTCGGCCGAGGCCCTCGCGGTCGTCTCGGCGTCGTTCCTCGGGGGCCTCGGCCTGGGCGCGGCGGTCGCCTCCCGCCGCGCGCCCACGGCGAAGGCGCCGCTGCGAGCGGCGGCGGTCTGCGAGGGCATCGCGGGGCTGCTGGTGGCCCTGTCGCCGTTCGCGCTCGCGATCGTGCCCGACGCGCACCTCGCGTTGCTCTCCCTCCTCGGGGCCGCGCCGGGGCCGTCGGCGTGGCCGGCGGCGCTCGTGGCCCTGCCGATCCTCGTCGTGCCCACGGCGTTCCTCGGGGCGACGCTGCCGCTGCTCGTGCGGGGACGCCTGCGGGCGCTCTCGAACGCGGGCCGCTGGACGGGCCTCCTCTACGGCGTCAACACGTTCGGCGCGGCGTGCGGGACCGTCGGGGGGCTGGTGCTCCTCGACCGGCTCGGCGAGCGCGGCGCCCTGGCGCTCGCCGGCGCCGGCAACCTGCTCGCGGCCCTCGCCCTGCTGGCCGCGGACGCCGCCGCGGGCCGGGCCGCGGCGGCGGCGCCGACAGCCGAGCCCCTCGACCGGCCGCCCCTCGCCCCGCCGGCGGGCCGGCCGGCCGTGGCGCCGCTCGTCGCGTTGTTCGTCACCGGGGCCCTCGCGCTCGCGGCGGAGGTCGTCTGGTTCCGGCTGCTGGACCCGATCACGGGGGTCCACGTGTTCGGGTTCGCGGTGCTGCTGGTCGGGGTGCTGGTGGGGACCGCGCTCGGCGGGCTGTTCGGCGGCGTGCTGGCCGACCGGGTCCGGCGGCCCGACCTCGTGCTCGCGGTGGTCGTGACGCTCGCGGGCGTCGCGACCACCGCGTCGGTGCTGGCCGCCGGCGCCACGCCGGCCCACGCGCTGGTGGACGCGTCGGAGGTCGCCGCCGCGATGAAGCAGGCGGCGACCGACGCCGGCCAGGCGGCGCCGACGTGGGACGCGCTGACGGCGGCGACCAACCGCGCGATCTTCGCGGCGCGCGTGCGCGGCGCCCTGTGGACCGTCGTCCCGCCGCTGTTCCTGTTCGCGGTGGCGTACCCCCTCGCGGTGCGCGCGCGGGCCCGCTCCGTCGCGGGCGCGGCGGGCGCCGCCGGGACCGTGTACGCGTGGAACACGCTCGGCAACGTGGTCGGCAGCCTGCTCGCCGGCTTCCTCCTGCTGCCCACCCTCGGCACCTCGACGACGCTGCTGCTGCTCGGCGGCGTCGGCGTGATGGCGGGCGTCGCCCTGTGGATCGCGGCCGCGGGGCCGCGGCCCGTGTGGGTCGCGGCGGTCCTCGCGCTCCCGCTCGCGCCCGCGTCGCTGCCCGGCGCGGTGCAAGCCGTCGAGGACGCGTCGCCGACGCTGCCCGAGATCGTGCTGCTCGGCCGCTGGACGCCGGAGCTGCCGGTCCGCGACCGCGCCGACGTGCGGCTGCTCGCCGAGACCGTCGCGGGCACCTACCCGACGCCCGCCGGCCGCCCGGACGCGCCGCCCGTGCGGCCGCGCGACGGCGTGATGAGCACCGTGGGGCTGCTCCTCGAGCGCGGCGCGGTGAAGCTCCGCCAGGGCGGCCTCGCCGAGTCGAAGATCGTCCCGTCGGACCCCGACGCGGGCACGGAGACCGAGGTCGCGCTCGCGCTCGTGCCGTACCTGCTGCACCCGCGGGCCGAGACCGCGCTCGCGATCGGCCACGGCGCGGGCTGGACCGTCGAGACGCTCCTGTCCACCGACCTCGAGCGGGTGGACGTCGCCGAGATCGAGCCCGCGGTGCTCGACGTCGTGCAGGCCTACCGGCCCGGGCCGCTGGCCGTGCGCACCGACCCGAAGGCCCGGCTGCACCTGACCGACGGGCGGATCCTGCTCCGGCAGGCGGCCGCGCGGGGCGGCGCGTACGACCTCGTGGTCTCGCAGCCGAGCCACCCGTGGGTGCCGGGCGCGGGCCACCTCTTCACGCGCGACGCGTACCGCCTCGCGCGGGCGGCCCTGCGCCCCGGCGGCGTGTTCGCGCAGTGGCTGAACATCTTCAACATGACGGAGCCGCTGTTCCGCACGGCGCTCGCGTCGTGGCAGGACGTCTTCCCCCACGGCTGGGTGCTGCTCTACAACGACGAGGTCCTGCTCGTCGGGTGCCTCGAGGCGCCGGTCGTGCACCCGGTGCGCTGGCGGAAGGCGCTCGACCAGGACGCGGTCGGCGTGCGCGCGCGCGCGGCGGGCATCACCGGCGTCGAGGACGTGCTGCGCCGGCTGGTGCTCGACGGGCCGGGCCTCGCGAAGGTCCTGGGCCCCGACGCGGTCCCCTCGACCGACGACGACCCGCGCCTCGAGCTCGGGCTCGCGAAGACGATGTTCTTCGGCGAGTCGACCTGGTCGGAGCGCAACGCCGAGAAGGCGGCCATCTACGCCGCGCTGGCGTCGGCCTACCCGCCCGACTTCGCCGCCATCCTCCCGAACGCGCCCGTGCGCGACGCGGTGCTCGCCGCCACGGCGCAACGCGCGGTCGAGGCCGGCGGGACCGCGGAGGCCTGGCGGCTGACGCGCAAGGCGCCGTTCGACGGCGGCGCGCTCGGGCAGCGCGTCCGCGCCCGGGCCCGGTTCGCCGAGGCCAGGCTGTCGGACAAGAAGCCGGAGGAGGCGCGGCAGCTGCGGAACGACGGCCTGGCGCTGCTCGACGCCGCGGCGCGCGCGTCGCCGGACGACGTCTCGCTGCTCGCGGAGCGCCTCGCCGCGCTCGTGGACCACGGCGACGCGGCGCGGGCCGTGGCCGAGGGCGCCGCGCTGGTCGCGCGGTTCCCCGACCACGGGCCGATCCGCGCGCACCACGCCCGCGCGCTCATGTCCGCCGGCGACGAGACCGCCGCGCTCGACGCGTTCCGGGCCGCCGTCGCCGCGCGCTCGCCGCGCGCGCCGGCCGGGACCGCGTGGCAGCTGGCCCGGCTGCTCCTCGTCGCCGAGCCGCCGCTCGCGCTCGAGGCCCGCGACGCGCTGCGCGCGACGCCCGAGCTGCCCGTCGACCGCGCGGCCCTGCGCAAGCTCCGCGAGCTCGAGATCGAGACGGCCCCGCCGAGCGTCGAGGAGCCGCCCGAGGTCACGCGCGTCGAGAAGCTGCTGCGCGAGGCCGACGCCGTCTGGGGCGCGGAGCGGCTCGAGGTCGCCCGCCGCGAGGTGGACGACAACCGCCAGCGGGGCTTCGACGCGGCGCGCGACGCGACGCTCGGCCTGCCGACGTCGGCAGAGGCGTGGCGGCTGAAGGGCTGGTACGAGCTGCGGCTCAAGCGGCCCGACGACGCGGTCAAGTCGCTCACGCGCGCCGTCCGGCACGCGGACGACCCGGTCGCGATGCGCCGCACGGCCGAGGGGTACCTCGCGCTCTTCGGCCACCGCGACCTGAAGCTGCCGGAGGACGCCCCGTGACCGACGCGACGAACGAGCTCGTGGTCGTGGAGACGGCCGCGGGGCTCCTGCGCCTCGTGGACCGGCTGGCGGCGGAACCGCGGATCGCGCTCGACACCGAGGCGAACTCGCTGCACGCGTTCCGCGAGCGCGTCTGCGTCGTGCAGGTCTCGGCGCCGGGCCTCGACGCCATCGTGGACCCGCTGGTCGTGCCGGACCTCGACCCCCTGCGCGCCCTCGTGGACCGCGAGGAGGTGGAGATCGTCTTCCACGGCGGCGACTACGACGTCGCGATGCTGTCGCGCGAGCGCGGGTTCCGCTTCCGGCGCGTCTTCGACACGATGATCGCGGCGACGCTGCTCGGCGACCCCAAGGTGGGCCTCGCGGCGCTCGTCGAGGCCGCCCACGGCGTCGTGCTCTCGAAGAAGTACCAGACGTCGGACTGGGCCAAGCGCCCGTTCACGCCGTCGCACCTCGAGTACCTGCGCGGCGACACGCGTTTCCTGCTCGACCTGCGGGACCGGCTCGGGGCGCGGCTGCGCGACGCCGACCTCGCGGAGGAGGCCGCGATCGAGTTCCGCCGCCTCGCCGAGCGCAAGGGGGTCGCGCCCGCGGACGACCCCGAGGCCTGGCGCGAGGCGAAGGACGCGGACAAGCTCGACGCGCGGGGCCGGGCCGTCGCCGCCCGCCTCTGGGCCTGGCGCGACGAACGGGCGCGGGCCCACGACGTCCCGCGGTTCCGCGTGATGAACGACGGGACGCTGGTGGCGATCGCCGCCGCCGCGCCGACGAGCGAGGGCGCCCTGTCCGGCGTCGAGGGCACGCACTCGGTGCTGCGCGCGGGCGACGGGCCGGCCGTCCTCGAGGTCGTGCGGGCGGGCGCCGACGCCGCGGCCCGCGGCGAGGCGCCGCCGGCGCCCGAACGCCCCCGTCGCACGCCGGAGGAACGGGCCCGCGCCGAGGTGCTGCGGACCCTCGAGGACCGCATCCGCACGTGGCGGACGGACGAGGCCAAGCGCCGCAACGTGCCGAACGTGGTCGTGCTGCCGAACGTGGCGATGCGCGCCATCATCGAGACGCCCCCGACCTCGGTCGAGGCGCTCGCCGCGCACCCGGACATCGGCGCGAAACGCGCCGCGCGGTACGGCGAGGTGATCCTCCGGCTGCTGCACGAGCCGATCCCGCCCGCGCCGCCGCGGCGCTGAACGCCTCGCGGCCACGGCCGCCCCATCGGCACCGGACGCGGGCCGAGCCCGCGCCGCGAGCCCGCACGACCGCCGCCGTGCGCCGCGCCGCGCACCGGGCCTCGCGTCCCCCGAACCCGACCGCGGTCCGGGCGCCGGCGGACGCGCCCTCCGGGAATGAACGCGCCCGGCGCTCCCCCTCGTGGGAACGCCGGGCGCGCGGGCACCGGACGGGGCCCGGCACACCCAGAGCGCCGCGCGCGCGGCGCCCCGAGAGCTCAGCGCCCGGGGCTAGAAGTCGTCGTCGTCGCCGCCGAAGTCGTCGTCGTCATCGTCGTCGTCGTCGTCCTCTTCGTCCTCGTCCTCGTCCTCGTCTTCATCCTCGTCGTCGTCGTCGTCGAGGTCGTCTTCCTCGTCGTCGAGCTCTTCCTCGTCGTCCTCTTCCTCTTCCTCGTCGAGGTCGTCCTCTTCCTCCTCGTCCTCGGCCTCCTCGTCGTCCTCGAGCTCGTCGTCCTCCTCGTCCTCGTCCTCCTCGTCGTCGTCCTCGTCCTCCTCCTCTTCCTCCTCCTTCTCGGCGGGCTCCTCCTCTTCCTCTTCCTTCTTCTTGCGACGGGGGCCGAGCAGCCACTCGAGCAGGCTCGCCGCGGCGAGGCCGCCGGGCAGGGCGAACGCCGACGCCTCGCCCGCGAGGGCGTCGGAGGGGTCGAGGGAGAGCGGAACACCGAGCTGGGACATCACACGTCTCCGGGGGGCCGGTCGAGGGCGCGTAGTGATACCGGCGGGGGAGGGGGAGTCAAGCCGCACGGGCCCGTTGCACAGACCAACGGCCCCGGTCCGCCCCGGATAGACTCGGCGCCCCGTTCGCGAGGGTCGCCGTGAAGATCGCCCTGGCCCAGATCAACACCACCGCCGGGGACGTGGCCGGGAACGTGGCCCGGATCCGGGCCGCGGCCGAGCGGGCCCGCGTCGCCGGGGTGGACCTGCTGCTGCTGCCGGAGCTGGCCGTCCTCGGGTACCCCCCCCGTGACCTGCTCCTCCGGGACGGGGTGGTCCGCGCGGCGGAGGCCGCGGTGGCCGCCCTCGCGAAGGAACTCGCCGGGGCCCCCCCCACCCTCCTCGGGACCGCCGTCCGCAACCCGGCGTCCACCGGGCGGGCGCTGTTCAACGCGGCGGTCCTGCTGCGGGGCGGGCGGGTGGACAAGGTCTACGCCAAGCGCCTGCTCCCCACCTACGACGTGTTCGACGAAGCCCGGTACTTCGCGTCCGGCGACCGGCCCGTCGTGATCGACGTCGGCGGCCGTCGGGTCGGGCTCTCGATCTGCGAGGACGTCTGGGCCCAGGACCTCGTGGACGGCCGCCGGCTCTACGACGTGGACCCGCTGGGCGACCTCGTCCGCGCCGGCGCGGAGGTCGTCGTCAACCTGACGGCGTCGCCCTGGCATCTCGGCAAGGACGAGCACCGCCGGCGCGTGTTCTCCGACGCCGCGAAGCGCATCCGCCGCCCGATCGTCGCGTGCCACCTCGTCGGCGGCAACGACGACGTCCTGTTCGACGGCCGCAGCGCGGCCTATGACGCGGAGGGACGGCTGGTGGCCCGGCTCGCGTCGTTCGAGGAGGACTTCGCCGTCGTCGACCTGCCCGGCGCGCCGCCGATCGCGGTCCCGCCCCGCGACGAGGTCGACATCCTGCGCCGCGCGCTCGTGATGGGCATCCGCGACTACGCGGCCAAGACCGGCTTCCGCACGGCGGTCCTCGGCCTCTCGGGCGGCATCGACTCCGCGGTCACCGCGTGCCTCGCCGCCGAGGCCCTCGGGCCCGGCGCCGTCCACGCCGTGGCCATGCCCGGCCCGTTCTCGTCGCCCGCCAGCGAGGCCGACGCGCGGGCGCTCGCGGAGCGCGCGGGGATGCCCTACCACGTCGTCCCGATCGGGCCGGCCTACGACGCCTTCCGCGCGTCGCTCACGCCGCACTTCGGCGGCAAGCCCTTCGACACCACCGAGGAGAACCTCCAGGCCCGCGCCCGCGGCACGGTCCTCATGGCGCTGTCGAACAAACACGGCCACCTCGTGCTGACCACCGGCAACAAGAGCGAGCTGGCCGTGGGCTACTGCACGCTCTACGGCGACATGTGCGGCGGCCTCGCGGTGATCGCCGACGTGTGGAAGACGCAGGTCTACCGCCTCGCCGCGACCCTCAACCGCGAGCGCGAGCTGATCCCGCCGTACACGATCTCGCGGCCGCCGTCGGCCGAGCTGCGCCCGAACCAGACCGACCAGGACTCGCTGCCGCCCTACGAGGTCCTCGACCGCATCCTGCGGGCCCGCGTCGAGCGGGGCGTCTCGCTCGACGAGCTCGTCGCGACGGGCGAGGACCGCGCCGTCGCCGCG
>JAEUHO010000509.1 GCA_016795345.1 Planctomycetia bacterium
TCGCAGTCGACGCCGAGACAACGGGGTCGTAGCCCCTTGTCTCGCTGTCGACGCCGAGACAACGGGGTCGTAGCCCTCTGTCTCGCTGTCGACGCCGAGACAACGGGGTCGTAGCCCGTCGTCTCGCTGTCGCGCGCGAGGGAGCGCGCTACGCCCCGACGAAGACGTACGGGTCGGCGGACGCCCGCTCGCAGTAGGCGCAGCGGAGGCGGAGGGGGTTCTTCGACACGCGGTCGAAGACCGGCGCGACGCGCTCGTGGTTCGTCACGCAGGTCGGGTTCTGGCAGCGGATCACGCCCACCAACCGCTCGGGGACCTCGAGGCGCTGCTTGCTCGCGACCTTGCCGCCCTTCACGATCGCGACGGTCACGTTCTCGCCCAGCAGGGCCAGCCGGTCCGTCTCGCTCTTCCGCAGGGCCAGACCCTCGACGCGGATGATGTCCTTCTGCCCGAACCGCGCGCTCGGCACGTTCATCCCGACCGTCACCGGCCCCTCCCGCGGCAGCCCCAGGATCACGAGCGCCCGGGCCGACGTCCCCACCGGCAGGTGGTCGATCACCGTCCCGTCCTGCAACCGGAAGTCGTGGGGGCTGGGCATGGTCAGCGCGCCGGGAACTCGGCGTCCGAGAGGATCAACGACAACAGGGCCTTGCGTACCGTCACGCCGTTCCGCGCCTGCTCGAAGTAGAGCGCGCCCGGCAGGTCGTCGACGTCGGTCGCCACCTCCGTCACCCGCGGCAGCGGGTGCAGGATCTTGAGGTCGGGGCCGAACCGCTCCGCCCCCGCCCGGTCCAGCCGGTACGCGTACTTGATCCGCTCGTACTCCGACGGGTCCGGGAACCGCTCCTTCTGGATCCGCGTCACGTACAACACGTCGAGCGGCTTCGCGTCGTCGAGCGACTCGACCTCCTTCGACAGCCGCCCCTTCGCCGCGATCTTCTCCCGCAGCTCCTGCGGCAGCCGCAGCATCGACGGCCCGACGAACGTCATCTCCACGTCGAAGTGCAGGAGCGCCTTCGCGAGGCTGTGCACCGCCCGCCCGTACCGCAGGTCGCCGAAGAACCCCACCTTCAGCCCGTCGATGCGCCCCGTCGCCTTCCGGATCGTGTACAGGTCGAGGAACGTCTGCGTCGGGTGCTGGTTGCTCCCGTCGCCCCCGTTGATCACGGGGACCCGCGCGTTCTCCGCCGCCAACCGCGCCGCCCCCTCCTGCGGGTGCCGGATCACGATCGCGTCGCAGTAGCACTCGACCATGCGGATCGTGTCGGCCAGGCTCTCGCCCTTCGTCCGCGACGTCGCCTTCTCGTCCGCGAACCCGAGCACGCTCCCGCCCAGCCGGTGCATCGCCGACTCGAACGACAGCCGCGTCCGCGTGGACGGCTCGAAGAACAGCGTCGCGAGGATCTTCCCCGCCAGCCTCGGCCCCACGTCGCTCTCGAAGTACGACGCCGTGTCGAGCAGGGCCAGCAGGTCGTCCTTCGAAAAATCGTCGGCCGACACCACGTGACGCCCGCGGAACCCGTGCGCCGGGGACATGGGCCGATCGACCTCCGCACCGGGGACGAACGCTGACCTTGCCGGAGCCCCGATCGGGCCGTAGGGTTGCGGCTGCCGCCCTGCCGGCCCCCCCGGGGGTTGCGCGGAGCATACGCCCCCCCACCCACGCCCGCAACGGACGCACCCCCTGCTCCTCCGCCGCTCCCCGCTCGCAGCCCTCGCCCTCCTCGCGCTCCTCGCCCCCGCCCTGGCCCTCGCGGGCTGCAAGACCTCGTGGGAGCTCGAGAACCGCGACACGCCGGTCCACGTCATCCTCATGGCGCCCGCGGCGGCCCAGGCCCCCCAGCGCTTCCCCCTCCTCGTCTACGTCGGCGACCGCAAGGCCGTCGACGGCACGATCTCCTTCCCGCAGGGCACCACCCGCCTCGAGACGCCGATCGTCCACGTCCGTTCCGGCACCCCGACCGTCTCCGTCGTCCTCGGCGGCCGCACCGTCGCGACGGGCACCGTCACCGTCAAGCGCATCACCTGGATCGTGATCACCCTCGCCGGCGACACTGCGACGATCGCGTCGTCCGACCAGGACCCGACCGCCGCCCGCTGACGACGCGACCCCGCCCCGGGACCGCGAGGCCCGCTCGCCCCCAGGGACCACGAGGCCCGCTCGCCCCCAGGGACCACGAGGCCCGGTCGCCGCCAGGGGACCACGAGGCCCGGTCGCCGACCCTCCGCCAGGCCCCCGAGGGCTGGCCGCCACGCCCCGGCGCCTCGATCCGCCCCGGCGCCGGGCCCCCCGCTCTGGGCGCTCCGCTCCCGGCCCCGCGCTCCGGGCCCCCGCGCCCCGGGCCCGGGCCCGGCCCCCGCCCGGGCCTCGCGTCCCGGCCCCCCCGACCGCCCCCGAGGCCCCGCCTCGCCGGCGATTCCCGACCGGCCCGGTCCCGGCCCCCGTCGCACGGGGAACCGCGGCGCCACCGATAGAATCGGGCCATGCTCGACGTCGCCCGCCCGGCCTCTACGTCCCCGACCTACGACCACGCGGGCGAGGGCGGGAGAACGCGGCTCGACGACGTGGTGCTCGGCGGGCAGCGGCTGAACCGGGCGACGGCGCGCGTCGAGACGACGGCGCCCCTCGAAGGCCCGTTGGACGCGGCGGCGAAGTTGGCCGTGAAGGCGCGGTTGTTCGCGACGACGCTCGACCCGTCGAGCCCGGTGGTCGAGCTGGGCTGGCCGACGCACGGCCCGTTCGTGAAGTCGCCGCACGGGACGTACTTCGACGCGTACCTGGGCGTGGCGCAGAAGGTGCTCGACGAGCACCACCCCCGGCTGCAGGCGATGGTGCGGACGCTGGTCGAGCACGACGTGATCCTGCGGCGCGAGATCGCGACCGACGACTACCTGGTGGCGCGCGCGGGCTCGCCCGTGAAGACGCCGCAGGACCTCGCGGCGCTGTGGAACGAGGCGATGTCGGCGCGGTGGCCGCAGCCCGAGGGGTGGCGCGCGTTCTTCTCGAGCAGCGGCGCCGAAGCCATCGAGGCCGCGCTGAAGCTGTCGTGGGCGGTGGCGTACAAGCGGTTCGTGGAGCGGTTCGGGATGGCGACGTTCAAGCGCGTGCAGGACGCGCTGGGCGTGAAGCCGGTGCCGTTCTTCGACCGCGACCCGGGCCTCAAGGACCATCCGGTCTGGGAGACGTACCCGTTCCACGTGATCGCGTGCGAGACGTCGTTCCACGGGCGCACGCTCGGCGCGCTGCACCTCACGCGGAGCAAGAAGGCGCACCAGCTCGGCTATCCGAAGTCGGCGAACGTGCACCACATCCCGTACAACGCGGCGAACGAGCCGGCGCGCGCGCTGGTGGACCCGCGCGGCATCGAGGAGCTGCTGTCGGTGCCGGGCGAGCTGCGCCGCGTGATGGTCGACGAGCGCCGCATCCCGAAGGACCTGCTCGCGGCGATCGTGGCGGAGCCGTTCCAGGGCGAGGGCGGGTACGTGCCCGGCCAGCCGCAGTTCTTCGCGGGCCTGCGCCGGCTCTGCGACGAGACGGGCGCGCTGCTGGTCTGCGACGAGGTGCAGTCGATCGCGCGCACGGGCGCGCTGCTCGCGACGGAGCACCTCGGCATCCGGCCCGACGTGATCGCGACGGCCAAGAGCATGGTGATCGGCGTCACGATGGCGCCGGCCCATCTGGAGAAGTACCTCCACACGGGCTGGCACAGCAACACGTGGGGCGCGGGCCGTCTCTTCGACGTGAACTTCGCCTGGACGGTCCTCGACACGCTCCTCCACCACAAGGACCCGGCCTTCGCCGGCCTCTCCTACTTCGAGAACGAGGCCGTCAAGGGCGCCTACCTCGCGGCCGGCCTCGACCGTCTGCAGGCGAAGCACCCCTCCCTCCTCGTCTCCCATCGCGGCCTCGGCCTCATGCGCGGCCTCGTGGTCAAGCGTCGCGACGCGATCGTTTCCGCGGGCTGGAAGCACGGCCTGAAGCTCCTGGGCTGCGGCTGGGCGGGCGACTCCTCCGTCCTCCGCGTGCTCTTCCTGGCCGACACCCTGACTCGCGAGCTCGACGAGTTCCTCCGCATACTGGACGCGACGCTGACGGAAGTCTCCGCCTCCTGAGCGGGGCCGAGGCCCCGAAGGGTCAAAGCGCGTCTCCCGCGCCCGCCTGACCTGACGCTAGACTTCCCCGCTCGTGCCGGTGGCGGCCGTGGGGAACCCTCGTGAAGCTGAAGTCGAGCGCCTGGTATGAGAACTCCCGAGAGGCCTTCCTGGCAGACGACGGCGAGGCCGTCGCCCGCCAGCTCGCCCTACGCGCGGCGGACGAGAGCCTCGAGGTCGACGTCGACCAGAGCGAAGAGTGGCGCAAGAGCGTTCGCGTCCTTCAGTCCGGGTTGAACGCGGCGATCCCGATCTTGAAGTCGGCGCTCCGGAGCCCGACCTGCGAAGCAGTTCGCTCGGTGATCCTCGAGTACGACTTCCGACGGCGTGGGCTCCGGATGGACTGCATCCTCCTGGCAGACGGCGTCGTGTTCGTGATCGAGTTCAAGCGGACGAAGGTCGCCGCTGCGGACCGCGACCAAGTGATGAACTACGCCGTCAACCTCGTGGAGTTCCACGCAGAGACGCGTAAGTGGTGCGAGTCCCGTCGTGGGATCGTCGTCCCGGTCGTCGCTCTTACGACGGGGAAAACGAGTGCGAACGCGCAGTGGCCCGGACTCTCGGGCCACAGCTGGTCAGCGATCGCGGGCCGACCGATCGAGTGCTCGGCGGACGGGCTGCGCGCGACGATCGAGACGGCGCTCGCCCATCGTCGAACGACCGAGGGGCTCGACCTCAACTCCTGGCTCTCCTCCGCGTTCGAGCCGTCGTCCTCGATCCTCGATGCCGCCCTCTCCCTCTACGGGAATCACGATGTCGTGGCGATCCGCGACCATGCGGCACCGGCGCAGGCGATCGCGGCTGCGACGGAGGAGATCCGCAGGCACATCGGTGATGCGCTCGCGGATGGAGAGCGACGCATTGTCTTCCTGTCGGGCGCACCGGGCGCTGGGAAGACACTCGTCGGGCTCGATCTGGTGCTCCGGGGGGCACACGCTGCGGAGTCGACCTTCGTGACGGGAAACGCCCCCCTCGTCGAAGTCCTGTCGACGGCGCTCGAGAAGTCCTACCGATCCCAGGGAGCCTCGGCGTCAGCGTGGAAGCTGGCCGGATACCACCGGAGCGACGCTCGCTTCGTGGCGGGCGCAGCAACACACAAGATCGTGAAAGCGCACAACTTCCTGAACCCCAAGGGGGCCGAGCACAAGAACCGGGACGGTCGGATCGTCGTGTTCGACGAGGCGCAGCGCACCTACGAGAAGGGACGACGTGTCATGGGGGCGGCGCTCGAAGACCATGAGGCGGACCTCGTGCTTGCAGCACAGGAGAAGGCGTTTCCGACCGGCGGAACAGTCGTCGTTGCACTCGTGGGCCACAACCAGGCCATCAACCGGGGTGAGCTTGGCATTGCCGCCTGGCTTGACGCCGCGCAGCGCCGCGGGTGGACGTACTCGATCGCTGACGAGACCCTCGATCTCGCCGAGCTTTCGGACCGTTCGAAGCCGACGCACTCGCACGCGCGCAAGCGGCTCGCCGACGGCCACCTGCGGCAGTCGATGCGCTACTACCGAAACACCGCGCAGGAGCGTTGGGTCGATGCGGTACTCAACGGTGACGCCAAGCGCGCCCAGAGCCTCGCCGAAGAGCTCACGAGAGCAGGGGACACTGTGTACCTGACCCGCTCCCTGGCCGATGCCCGGGCGTGGGCTCGGCGAAGCGCAGCAGGCGCGGAACGGGCCGGTGTGATCGCGTCCGGGCAGGCGCGTCGCCTCGCGGCCGTGGGCCTGTTCGTCGACCTGAAGCCCGACATCTCCGACTGGATGCTCCGACCGACGACCGACATCCGGGCGTCAAACTCGCTCGAGTTCGTTCAGAACCAGTACCAGGTCCAGGGGCTCGAGCTCGACTACACGATCGCGTGCTGGGACGCCGACCTGAGGCGCGAGGACAAGAACTGGGCCGCGTACCGGCTGGTGGGCGCAGACTGGGATCGCGACAACAACCTCACAGTCGCGAAGAACGGCTATCGCGTCGTCCTGACTCGGGCGCGGAAGGGCATGACGATCTTCGTCCCGGAAGGCGACGCGACCGGCACCGACGTCACTCGCCACCCGCGCTTCTACGACGCGACCGCGGACTTCCTCCGTGAGTGTGGAGCACGCGCATTCACATGAGGAGAGGCTTGACGCCGGGCGCCTCCACTCGCGCTACCCGTCCGCTTCGACTCCCGAACGGCGACCCACTTTGCAACGCGAGCGGCGGCGCTTTCCGGCGACAGGTGTTCCCAGAACCGAAAGACCTTCCATCCGAGCGCGCGGAGCCGCCGGTCGGTGTCTCGATCCCTCGCCTGATTCCGACTGAACTTCGCGTCCCAGTACCACCGGTTGACCTTCGGGCGCGTCCCGTGCTGGGGGCATCCGTGCCAGAAGCACCCGTCGACGAACACCGCCGCACGGTGCTTCGGCAGGACGATGTCGATCTTGCGTGCGCGCCCATGAAGCAACGGCTGGTGCAGCCGGAATCGAAGTCCATGCGCAAAGAGGCACCGGCGGAGTCGGACCTCTGGGGACGTCGACTCCCGCCGCTGCGCCCGCATTCGACGCCGGACGCCCGGTGTCGTGACGAACTGGCGGTGCTGCGGCGAGTCCACGCCGACGACGGTAGCAAACGGCTAGCCGTCCTGCATGGACGTCCTGAACTTCTTCAGCGCCTTGAAGTGCAAGCGCGCGAGGATCTCCTCCGCGACCGCGTACGAAGCGACTCGAGTCGCCTCGCTCTTCGGGTTCGCCGGAATCGGCAGTGCGATCAGGTACTCTGGGTGCTCGCGGAAGAACCCCAGATAGGCCTTCTTCGGTAACTGCAACTGGTCTGACTGTCGGACCGTTGAGTTGGGCAGAAGGACAGGGTCTACATACCCGATGCCGACCCCTGCGAGCACGAGGATGGTGGCGTCTTTCCAGACGACCGACGTGTTCGCGCCGCGGGTGTTGATGAGCCCGACGGCTCCGAGGCCGTGAGCAAACACCCCCTTGATCGAGAACCCGACGCCATCGACGCGGATGTCGCTTCCGCGCTCAAGGTGGCCCCGATTGCGCGCGGGCAAGCCTGCAGCGCGCATAGCCGTCCCGATGATGTGCTCGACGGCCCCTCCAACCGTGAACCGATTCTCCGCAATCGACGTGCTGTACTCCGTCACCAGCGCGCGGATCGCCTCGACCACTTCTCCGCATAGAGGCGAGTCATCGTCGAGCCGGCGACGGAACTTGAGGAACGCGTCCCGAGCCGGCTGAAAGTTGGGAGCGGCCTCGTTCACGAGACCGCCTTGACGAGCGGAGGATGACGCTGGCGGCCCGGCGACGCAGAGACGTCAAGGGACGCACCCCAGTCGAGACCCGCAGAACGGAAGAGCGCTCGCGCTACCCACCGAACAGCGCCGACGTTGACGGCGTTGCCCAGCTGCTTGTAGGCGATGCGGTCCGGGACGCCCGCTGCCGCGAAGACCTCGGGCGGAATCCCCTGGAGCCGCGCACACTCGGCAGGGGTCATGCGGCGCCGCCGAGACCCGATGATCGACGTCTGCGTGATCGCGACGAGCGCCGGGACGTACGTCGGCGGCTTCACTCGGATCCCGGAAGGACGGAGGTGGATCACGAGTTTCCACAGGTCACGGTCAGAGCGTCGAGGCTGAAAGGACCGAGCCTGCCACTCGAACTTCCGTCGGGAAGCCGGAAAGTCCGCCACCCGATACGTCCTGCCCTTGAGCCACGAACGCTCCGACCAACGATCGAGGTACTTCTTATGCTGCTGATACCAGTCGAAGTTCTTCTCGAGGAAGGTCCGCTTCCAGTCGGGGGTCCCCGACGGGACCCGCAGCCGGGAGGCGAAGGCATCGACCCAAATCGGGAACCCCGGGAGCGACTCGTCCGGGATATCACGAACAAGGGCCGCCCATGCCTCTAGCCACGCGCTCTCCTCCGGCCGCAATCGGTACCGCTCGATGGTCGGGATCGTCTCGTCCGTGTCGAGGATGTCCTCAATCCGCCAGCGACTGGGCGACCATCCGTTGACGGGCTCGTTCTGGACAAGAGGCTCTTCTGTGAGTTCGGCCCCTGGCGCAACGCGCTGCGCCAGGATGAATACGCGCTCGCGGACCTGCGGTGCCCCACCCAGCCCCTGCGGGAGGTTGTGGGGGCTGAACACGACCGGCTCGTCCGCCACCCGGTACCCCTCGCACCGCAGCGACTCCACGATGGTCCGCCAGGTGTCGCGGTGCCTCGGTCCGGCCAGGTTTCGGACGTTCTCCAGGATCACGAACCGGGGATGCTTCGCGCGGATGATCTGGAGGATGTCGAAGAACAGGGTTCCCCGAGTCTTGTCCCGGACACCATCCTGCGCCCCGGACTTCGAGAACGGCTGGCAGGGGAAGCCACCGCACAAGACCTCGTGGTCCGGGACGAGCCGGGCGACGTCCCTCTCGGACCGATCGACACCAGGGCGAGTTTCGGTAACAGCGCGAATGTCGCCGATCAACTGCGTCCGCCGGAACGACGTCCCGTAGGTGCGCTGGGCAGCCGGGTCAATCTCGACCGCCAACTCACACACGCCACCGAATTCCGGGCTCGCAAGCGCATGGTGAAACCCGCCGACGCCCGCAAAGAGGTCGACAAAGCGGAACTGGGAGCGGTTTCGGTGGGCAACCAAGTTGGGGTGATGGTACGTCCCCCGGGGGACACGCAGCATGGACCTGCGGTGCCGGACTCTCGTCCCCCCGTTGGTGTCGGTGGACCGAGTTAGGATCAGACACCCGGAGGGCGTCAGTGGATGTCGCGTTCCGCGGCGGCCGCGGGCGGAGGCTCGGCTTGGAACTGCAGGATCTGGTGTCAACTGTCGCTACCGTCATCGCAGCCGTTGACGTACGTCCGCCGCGTCCGCAGAAGCCTGCGTACATCCCGAGCGTCGGGACGATCACCGAAGATCAACTTCGCGACGCCGTACGAGCTCACATCAACGATCAGAAGCCGCCCACGTGGTGGGCGCAACCCGAAGTCCCGTATCAGGACACGGCAGGCGCACGTTGCGATCTCGTCATCACCCCCATCTCGGGCGAGGCTCATCGCAGTTGGGCCATCGAGTTCAAGAAGATTGCGTTCGTCGGCGACAACGGGAAGAACAACGACTTCGGCCCATCCAAGGTGCTCTCGCCGTACCCGATCCACCGGAGCTCGATTCTCGACGCAAGGCGACTCGAGACGGAACGCCCGGCCGCACGTGGCGCCGTGATCATGTACGGCTTCGACTTCGATGCTGACGTCGTGGCGTCAGCGTATGCGACCTGCGAACGACTCGGTATCGAGGACACCCGAGCAAGGGAACTCCAACGAACTCTCGACCGGAACGGGGGTGACTACTACGTTGATGCGACGTTCCGCGTGTTCGACGTCGTCGCGCGGGAGCTCGGATGCAGGCTCAGCCAACAGCGAGCGAACGCCTCATTCGGCCCCCTGAGCGCGCATCCGATCTATCGCCGCGGCGCTGTAGCGGCCTGGGAGGTGCTGGGAACATGGCGCCCGCCGTCGGCGCCGCTCAGATTCGAGTTCGATGGCTAGTCGACAGGCTGGCGAGGACCGCGCTGTCCGCCGGGTAAGACCGGCTCGTCGCAGGGGGATGTCCGAAAGGTCCGGGCGGCACCTGCACTACAAGCCTTGCGCTGGCTGCGCTGCATACGAGTCACTTTCCAACCGCAATTGACGGGAACACGGAGACGAGAATCTCCACTAACTCGCGCGCAGCTTTCACATCGATCTGGATCGTCTGGCTCACCTGCCCAGTCATTTCTCTGGATCGCGACCCATAGGTCTCGAGTTGCACGAATCGCCCCTCAATCAAGTCGAGGACTCGTACGCCACAGTCAACCACACCGTGCAGCCTCGCTCCGTCGAAGTTCCCGAGCTTCTTGAAGTTGACGACTCTCGCCATGAGCGCCTCCCTTGGTGATCATCCCCGGTACCTTGCGGAGTTGGCCGGCCTCCGTGTCCCGCGGATACGAAGCCGACCGCCGAATGACATCCTGACGACTTCAGATCTGCCGCACTACGAGTTCGAGATTATGGACGGCCCTGAACTCCGGACGGAGAGTGAGAGCTCGCCATGGACGCACCCCTACGCCGTCGGCGGCGGGGCGGCCACCAGCCAGCGGAAGAAGCGCTTGAGGCGCGTGTCGTCGTTGGAGGGAGGGCGCTTGCCGGGATAGGGCACGGTGTCGAGGAGGGACTTCGAGATGTCGTCGGGGGAGACGCCGTCGGCTTCGGCCGCGTAGGACGCGATGAGACGGTGGCGGAAGACCGCCGGGACGAGCGCGCGGACGTCGTCGAAGTCGGCGGAGACGCGGCCGCGGAGGAGCGCGCGGGCCTTCGCGCCCGCGATCAGCGCCTGCGCGGCACGCGGGCCCACGCCCCAGGCCACGTAGTCCTTCACCGTCTTGGGCGCGAGCTCCGACGCCGGCCGCGACGCGCGCGCGAGGTCCACCGCGTACCGCAGCAGGTCCTGCGACACGTCGAGGTGCGCCACCGCCGTCTGGAAGCCGAGGAGCTCCGCGCGCGTGAGCACGGGCACGAGCGGCGGCGGCTCGAGCATCGACGTCGTGCGCCGCACGATCGCGGCCTCGTCGTCCTTCGTCGGGTACCCGAGCCGCACCTTCATCATGAAGCGGTCGAGCTGCGCCACCGGCAGCGGGTACGTGCCCTGCTGCTCGATCGGGTTCTGCGTCGCCAGCACGAAGAACGGCCGCTCGAGCGGGCGCCGCACGCCCAGGCTCGTCACCTGCCGCTCCTCCATCGCCTCCATCAACGCGGCCTGCGTCTTCGGCGGCGACCGGTTGATTTCGTCCGCGAGGATCACGTGCGCAAAGATCGGCCCCGGCAGGAACCGGAACTCGCGCGTCCCGCCCGCGTCCTGCGCCAGCACCTCGGTGCCCGTCACGTCCGACGGCATGAGGTCCGGCGTGAACTGGATGCGACGGAACTCGCAGTCGAGCAGCCCCGCCACCGACGAGATCAACATCGTCTTCGCGAGGCCGGGCACGCCCTCGAGCAGCGCGTGGTGCTCCGAGAAGATCGCGATGAGCACCTGCTCGACCGTCTCCTCGAGGCCCACGATCCGGCGCGAGACCTCCTCCCGCAGCCGCGCGGCCGCCCGCCCGACGTCGGGCAGACGCTCGCGAAGCTGGGCGGCGGCGGTCGGGGCGGCGGAGGCCATCGGCGGGGATCTTACCCGGGGGGAAGGCCGGGGGTGGGGCCCGGGCCGGTCTCCCCCACCCGCCGGGCCCAGGGACCACCGGGACGGGGACCACTGACCCCTGGGACCGTAGTGCCGGGGACCGCCCCCCCCCGCCGCCACCGCGAGGCCCGCGGGCGGGCGGGCCTCGCGGTCCCGGGGGAGGATCGGACGAGCGCGCAGTTCGTCCCGGCATGCCCGCCGACCGCGGACCGAAACCGGCACCGCCCGAGAACGACCGAAACCGACGCCCCCGGTTGCGCGACGACCAGAGGGCCGTCACATCGACCGGCCGTTCGGAGTCGCCATGCCTCACATGGATGCGCGGGGTATCCTCGATGACGTGCCTCGATCACCGTACTCGCTCCGATTCGACCGGGAAGCCGACGGTCGTTGGATTGCCGAGATCCCGGAACTCCCGGGGGTCTTGGCGTCCGGCCGCGACCAAGGGGAGGCCCGGCGGGCCGTGGTCGCGCTGGCGCTGCACGTGATCGCCGATCGCATCGAACACGGGGAGGCGACCTCGGACGAGGTGGCCGCCCGGCTGTTCGAGTCGATCGCCCCGTGAGCGCCACACCCCGCTGGCCCTCGACCCGTGCGTCGCGAGTCCTCGCGAGCCGAGATTCGGCGAACGGGCCTCGCGGTCCCGGGGGGCGAGTGGGGCGTCGAGGGAGGGCGAGCGGCGGGAGCGGGGCGGGGTCGGCGCGGTAGGCTGCGCGGCGGCCTGCGGCGGCGCGGGCGGGAGGTCCGGATGAGGCGGCTCGCGTACGGGGTGCTGGCGGTGGTGCTCGTCGGGTGCGGCGAGGAGCCGCGGGCGACGGGGCCGACGTCGGGGGCGCGTGGGCCCGGGCTCGAGGGGCTGCCGGAGTTGCCGCGACGAACGGCGCAGGACGACGTGGACGACGCGATCGCGCGGCTCGGGGGGAACGTCGTCGAGGACGCGGCGAAGGCGAAGGTGCTGGCGGACCGGACGCTGACGTCGTCGGACGTGTTGACGTTCCTGACCGTGGAGCCGCTGGTGCGGCCGATGGGCGGGGATCCGCTGAAGGTGCAGAAGGTGGTGGCGGCGTACGGCGTGAGCGTGCTCGAGTGGACGGTCCTGGCGGGGCGGGTGCTGCAGGGGTGGATGCAGATCCGCCACGGGCGGGAGGACGCGAGCGCGCAGATCGTGGCCGACGCGGAGGTCGTGCGACCGTTCGCCGAGCGACTGGACGCGATGCTGGACCGGAAGTAGGCGACAGCGAGACGGAGGGCTACGACCCCGTTGTCTCGGTGTCGACAGCGAGACGGAGGGCTACGACCCCGTTGTCTCGGTGTCGCAAGCCCGAGGCGGAGGTAGAGAGCCTCGAGGCGGAGGGTGCGATCGACGACGCGCGCTGGCGACAGGTCTACGAGCGGTGTCGGGCACTCCCGTTCGACGAATACGCGTCGATCTTCGACCCGCACGGGGACCAGGCGGACGAGACGGTGACCGGGAGCCTGGCCGACGACCTCGCGGACATCTACCGGGACGTCGGCGATGCGGTTGCGGCCTTCGATGCCGGGCGGCCGACGTGTGCTCGATGGGAGCTCACGGAGGGCCGCGGGATCCACTGGGGTCGCCATGCGACCGGTGCGATCCGCGCGCTTGACACGTTCCTGGCTGACGGCCGGGGGTCGACAGCGAGACGAAGGGCTACGACCCCGTTGTCTCGGTGTCGGCCCACATGCACGTCTGCGTGGATTGACGCGGATGGCGATCCGGCGGAGACTGCACGTCGTCGTGGCGCCCGAGCTCGTCGAGTGGGTGGTCGTTACCGCCTGGGAGACGTAGCGACGCCGCGAATCTCCGCGATGACCACCCCGCATGATGCCGGCGCTGCAGGACTGGCGCTCGAGTTCGATGGCACGGGCTCGGCGCTCTACGTACG
>JAEUHO010000514.1 GCA_016795345.1 Planctomycetia bacterium
CGAAGCTCAAGCGGGACGCCGACGGCGGCCTGACGATCCACGTGCAGCCGAAGTCGCCGGGCGCCGACCTCGAGTCGAACTGGCTGCCGTCGCCCGAGGGCCCGTTCTGGATCGCGCTGCGCCTCTACTGGCCGAAGGCCGAGGCGCTCGAGCGCAAGTGGCTCGCGCCGGCCCTGCACAAGGTCGAGTGACGCTCCGACGCACGGGACGCGTCCCGTGCCCCCGACCGCGAGGCCCGGTGGCCGAGAGCCACCGGGCCTCGACCGCGAGAGATGGCGGAGCCCCGAACGACGCCGGCCCCACGCCAGGCGCCGCCGGAGCCCCGCCCGAACCGACGATCACCTCACCTGCGTGACCGGCAGGGTGGCCGAGCCGCCCCACGTGGACGTGACGGTCACCGACGCGGGCTTCGAGCTCACGCCCTGCGTGAACGTGAACTCCTCCGTCGTCGTGCTGTACGTCATCGTCCCGCGCCCCACCACCGTGAGGACCGCAGGCGGGACCACGGCGCCGGCCGTGCTCGTCGCCTTGACCGTGAGCCGCTTCGCCTTCTTGCTCCACGTGGCCGACAGGATCGCGACCTGGTCGCGGAAGCCGAGCGTCAGCGTGCCGTCCGTCGCGTCGGCGAGGAGCACCTGGCCGCCGGCGAGCGCCGTCCGGCGCGCGTTCGCGGAGTCGTAGCGCGCGATCTCGCGCGGCGTCGTCGGCGTGGCGACGTCGAACACGCGGAGGCCGTCGGAGCCCCACGACGCGAACACGCGGCTGCCCGAGAAGCGCACGTCGAACGGCGAGGCGAGCGTCCCCGCGTCGAAGGTGCCGAGCGCGACCGGCACGGAGGGCGTCGAGAGGTCGTACAGCCGGAGCTTGCCGTTGCCGTAGTCGTCGGTGACCGCCATCAGCTGCTGGTCGTCCGAGACCGCGATGCCGCGGATGTCGCCCATGGCGCCCTTGTGCTGCATGAGCAGCGTCGGGTACTCGAGCTCGCTCCACGTCGTCGCGAGCGCGTTCGCGGCCTCGAGCGTCGCGAGGTCCGACACGTCGTGCGACGTCACGCCGCCCTGCAGCCACGCGACGTACGCCGTGTCGCCGACGACGGCGACGTCCTCGCCGATCCCGCCGACCGTCGAGGGACGGACGATCGACGTCGCCCAGACGGGCAGCGACGGGTCGCTGACGTCGAAGATCTCGACGTCGCTGGTGATCTCGGAGACGCAGAAGAGGTAGGGCGTGCCGCCGACCTCGGCGAGCGCGAGGTCGTAGACCATCGCCGCCTGGTGGTAGAAGCGCTGGCTGCCCCAGTCGATGCGCGCGACCTCGACCGGCGAGGAGGGCGTCGAGACGTCGTAGACGTAGACGCCGGTGAACTTGCCCGTCGCGCCGTTCGCGACGTCGTCCCAGTTGGCGACGTACAGGTGGCCCGCGTGGACCGCCACGTCGCGGATGTAGACCGCGGCGCCGTCGCCCGGCAGGACGTTCGCGACGACGACCGGGCTCGACGGGTTGGTGCGGTCCACCACGTCGAAGCCCGCGGCGCCGCGCGCCACGTAGGCGTGGCTGCCGTCGACGACGACGGAGGTCGCGGCCCCGGGCAGCGACGCGACGACCTCGACGTTGTAGGTCGGCGGGAGCACGGCGGTGAACGCGATCGGCGCGGCGACGGCGCCGAGCACGGCGACGCCGAGCGCGAACGCGGCGGCGCGGGACGGACGGGCGGACGGGGACATGCAACGACCTCCAGGGACTCGGTGCGCCCCCCGGCCGCCGGATGGCGGCCCTGACCCGAGGGCGCGATGCCCCAAGGGAGCAACGGTCGTGCCGCGCGAAGACCGGCGAAGATCGCGACGAATCCTGCGAATTTCGGCTGTTTCGCGGAGATCCGCGACACCGCCGCCGCGGAGGAACGCGACGGTGCGGCAGCTCGCCGCGGCGACCGCGAGATGAAAGTGTCCGGGCGACGCGAGGCCCGGCGGCCGGCGGGCCTCGCGTCCCGGGGAGAGGGGTCGCGTCCCCGACCCGGCGCGCTACGGCGGCGCGAGCCGGTGCGCGCGGATCTTCGCGTAGAGCGTGTTGCGGTCGATGCCGAGGAGCGCCGCGGCCTGCGTCTTGTTCCACGCGGTGCGGGCGAGGACGCGCTCGATGTGCGCCTTCTCGATGTCCACGAGCGCCCCGAGCGGGGCCGCTTCGTCGGGCGCGGCGGCGACGGGGGCGGCGGTGGCCGGCCCCGCGGCGTGCGGGGCCGCCGTCTGTGAGGCCGTCTGCGGGGCGGCGTGCGGGGCGGCGTGCGTCGCGGCGGGGATCGGACGCGCGGCCTCGACGATCTCGGCGGGCAGGTCCTCGATGCCGACCAGCTCGCCGCGCGCGAAGATCAGGCAGCGCTCGAGCAGGTTGCGGAGCTCGCGGACGTTGCCCGGGAAGGGATAACGCTCGAGGACCTCGAGCGCGTCGGGCGCGAGGCCGCGGACCGCCGTCGGGACCTGGGGACGGAGCTCCTGGAGGAGGTGGTCGACGAGGAGCGGGAGGTCGCCGCGGCGCTCGCGGAGCGGCGGGAGGCGGATCTCGGCGACCTTGAGGCGGAAGTAGAGGTCCTCGCGGAGCTTCCCCTCGCGGACGAGCGCGGGGAGGTCGCGGTGCGTCGCGGCGACGAACCGCGCGGCGGTCGTGAGGGTCTCGGCGCCGCCGACGCGGTGGAACTGGCGACGGTCGATGGCGCGCAGCAGCTTCGCCTGGGCCGCCAGCGGGAGCTCGCCGATCTCGTCGAGGAAGAGCGTCCCGTCGCCCGCCAGCTCGAGGAGGCCGAGCTTGCGCGCGACCGCGCCGGTGAACGCACCGCGTTCGTGGCCGAAGAGCTCGCTCTCGAGCAACGAGGGCTCGAGGTTGGCGCAGTTGACGACGACGAACGGCCGGCGGCGGCGGGGGCCGAGGCGGTGGAGCGCCTCGCACACGAGCTCCTTGCCGGTGCCGCTCTCGCCGAGCACGAGGACGGTGGTCGAGAGCGGGGCGCAGCGCTGGACGAGCTCGGACACCTGGCGGATGCCGTCGCTCTCGCCGATCAGGTACCGCGGGCGCCCCGCGTGCCCGGGCGCGCCCGCGGCCACGACCTCGACGCCGTCCTCGCCCTGTGCGAGGCAGACGGTCTCGCCCTCGGGGTCGGCCGCCGCGGCGCCGGCGGGCGCGGCGTCGGCCGCGGTGGCGTCGACGAAGACGAGCGTGGTGTCGCCGAGGCGGAGCTCGTCGCCCGGCGCGAGCGCCTTGCCCCCCGTCAGGCGGATCCCGTTGAGGTACGTCGCGTTCTTGCTGCCGAGGTCGGTGACGTGGCACGTGCCGTCCGCCGCGACCGTGAGCACCGCGTGCCGGCGCGACACGCGCACGTCGGGCAGCACCAGCTCGACGTTGCGCTCGCGGCCGATGCGAGACTCGCCGGGCCCGATCTCGAGGACCGCGCCGCGGTTCGGGCCATCGATGACGACGAGCGTTCGCACGAAGGTAGGACTCTACCCCGCGGGCCCTGCCGCTCCTCGCCCCACCCGCGCGGGCGGTCCCGCACGCGCGCCGAGCGCCGCCGCACGACCGGGGCGGCGGCTCCGTTACCGCGCGGGAACGAGCCCCCCCGGATTCCGTGCCGTCGGGGGCCGGATTCGCGGGTCCCCAGCGGAACGGTCCTTGCAAACAGCCGGTACGCACGTGGACGCCGCCGCCCCGCTCCCGCGGGTCGGCGACGTCCGGGAGGGCCGTCATGCCGAGCCAGCACGAGATCCCCGTGTCCATGCGCCTGTCGATCGTCCGCACGATCGCGAAGGGGGGCATGGGCGAGGTGCACCAGGCGGTGCAGCACGGGGTCGAGGGCTTCGAGAAGACCGTCGCCGTCAAGACGATCCTCGAGCCCTACTCCCGCGACGCCGCGTTCGTGCGCATGTTCATCGGCGAGGCGAAGCTCGCGGCCGACCTCGTGCACCAGAACATCGTGCAGGTCTATCACCTCGGCCGCGCCGACGGCCTGCTCTACATCGTCATGGAGTACGTGGACGGCGTGAACCTGCGCGACGTGCTCGCGTGGCACGAGGCGCGCGGCCAGCGCCTGCCCCTCGAGCTGGCGGCGTTCGTCGCGTCGCGCGTCTGCCGCGGCCTCGAGTACGCCCACACCCGCGCCGACGCCGACGGCGTGCCGCTCGGCATCGTCCATCGCGACATCTCGCCGCGCAACCTGCTCGTCACGCGCTTCGGCGAGGTGAAGATCGGCGACTTCGGCGTCGCGAAGGCCCGCAGCCTCGCGCGCGAGGGCGCCGACCGCCGCGTGCTCGGCAAGTACTCGTACTTCTCGCCCGAGCAGGCGCGCGGCGAGCCCACCGACGCGCGCTCCGACCTCTACGCGCTCGGCCTGGTCCTCTTCGAGATGCTCGTCGGGCGACGTCCGCGCCCGTTGGAGCTCCGCTCCCGCGAGGCCTGGCTGGCCCACGTCGGCACGACGCCCGTGCCGCCGATCGCCTCGTTGGTCGACGACGTGCCGCCGATGCTCGCGAACATCGTGGACCGCGCCGTCGCGATGGACCCCGACGCGCGCTACCGCGACGCGGGCTCCATGGGCTACGACCTCGAGAACTTCATGTATCACGCGGGGTACGGCCCCACGATCGTGACGCTCGCCTCCTACCTCGAGCGCGTCTTCGCGACGCCGCCCGAGGCCGCCGCCCCGCCGCCCGCCGTGCTGGAGCCCGACTCCCTGGTCGAGACGACCGCCTCCCGCTGACGCGGCTCCCGGGCCGCCGCCGCCTCCAAACGCGCGAAACGGTGTCCGTCACCCGTTGGCGCGTTTGCCGCCGGCGGCGTCCGTCCAGACGCGCCAGACGGTGTCCGTCACCAAATGGCGCGTCTGCCGACGGCGGCGTCCGTCCAAACGCGCCAGATGGTGTCCGTCACCAAATGGCGCGTCTGCCGACGGCGGCGTCCGTCCATCATCGACCGGCACGGACGGGCGGACACCACCGGTTGCGGTCGCCGGCGCCGGTACGCAAGGCCCGGTAGCCGCCGCGTCCAGACGCGCCAGACGGTGTCCGGCACCCAATGGCGCGTCTGCACGGTCGCCGACGCCGGCCCGACGCGCCAGACGGTGTCCGGCACCCGATGGCGCGATTGCCCCCGGGACCGCGGGGCCCGGTCGCCGACGGCGGCCAGACGCGCCAAACGGTGTCCGGCACCCGATGGCGCGATTGCCCCCGGGAGCGTGGGCCCCGGTCGCCGGAGCAGCGGAGCGGGGGCGCTACCAGCGGTGGTAGGCGGGATGGCCGGGCGGCACGGAGACGAAGACGCCACGGCAGGTCGCGGTGACCTTGCCGCCGGCCTCGAGCGTCTCCTCGACGACGACGCGGTTCCCCGACGACTCGACGACGCGGGCCGTCAGGTGCACCGGCGCCGCGGTCGGCGTGGGCGCGCGGAGCTTCACGTGGAACTCCGCGGTCACCGTCGACGGCAGTTCGGGCAGGCCCTGCGAGGTCATGAGGTGGTAGGCGGCGGTCCAGTTGCCGTGGCAGTCGAGCAGGCAGCCGCAGATGCCGCCGTTCAGGACGCCGGCGAAGGCCTCGTGGTGCTTCGAGGGCTGCCAGTCGCACACGACCGTGCCCCCCGCCGCGGTGTCGCCGACGGCGAAGCTCTTGAGCCGTAGGCCCAGCTCGTTGGCGGGCCCGCAGCCGAAGCAGCGGTTCTGCGGGGCGTACGTGTCCTGGAGGCTCTTCGCCATGGGGTCCCTCACTTGGCCGGGGTCGCGACGCGCTCGAAGCGGTAGCCACCCTTCTCCGCGCCCCACACCTGCTTCCCGGCGGCGTCGTACCCGCGGTCCCACGAGACGAGCCCGGTGGCGGTCACCGTGACCTCGCTCGTCGCGTACGCGGCGCCGCGGAACGTGCTCGCGCACTGGCTGCCGAGCGTGCTGCCCGCGAACGTCGCGGGGTCCACCGCGCGCAGGAGCACCGCGCAGCCCGGCCGGTCCACGAGGGCCGACGGCTCGAGCGTCGCGAGCGGGTTCGCCTCGGCCCACGCGCCGACGGCGGCCGCGGGGTCCTTCAGCTCGAACACCTGGCTCTCGAAGAGGCCGTCGGCGAGCGCGCGCAGCCGGTAGACCCGCTGGCGGTACGGCTTGTCGAGCGACGTCGCGATGGCCTGCTCCACGTAGAACCACTTCGCGTCCGTGCGGACGGTCCACACGGGCGCGATGTGGAGCCGCACGTCGAAGTACGTCGGGTCGGCCTTGCTCTGCGCCTCGCTCGAGAACGTCCCGGTCATCCACGCGGCCAGGCGGTCGAGGTCGCTCGCGTACGCCGGCGGCGGAGGCGCGACGTCGATCCGCTTGCCCGTCGCGACCTCGAACACCTGCCGCGCCCCGTCCAGCGTCTGGACGAAGAAGCGGCCCTCGGCGTCGAACCCCTCCGCGTCGCGCCACGCGAGGTGCGAGACCGTCGGCTTCAGGAGCGTCCGCGTCCGCACGACGTCGAGCACCGTGAGCGAGGCCACGACCTCGCCGCGCCGGACGAACCGGAGCACGACGAGGTCGTCGGGCGCCTCCTTCGGCAGCAGGTTCAGGCCGTCGAACCCGATCACGACGTGGTCGCCGTCGTCCGCGACGTGGACGGCGCGGTACCAGCCGGGCATCGCCCACGCCTTCTCGCGGCGCCCGTCCACGACGCGGAAGACGGTCGTGACCTGCGCCTTCGCGTCGCTGACGGCCTCCACGGCCTTCGACGGCGACACCGCGGTGTGCGTGGCCGGCGGCGGCAGCGGCGTGTCGGCCCGCGCGGGCGCGCCGGCGCCGAGGACGAGCGCCAGGGCGACGACGGTCGACGCGAGACGGGCGAACGGGACGGGACGGCGGGACATGGTCGGCCTCCTCGGCCCGATGCTACGCCCGCGACGGCCCGGCGACCCCGTCGCGCGCCCCCGCCGCCGACCGGGCCTCGCGGTCCACGGAATCGACCGGGCCTCGCGGTCCACGGAATCGACCGGGCCTCGCGGTCCACGGAAACGACCGGGCCTCGCGGTCCCGCGCGCGCGACCTCAGCCCTCGGTCGTCGGCGCAGCCCACTCGTGCCGCAGGAGGCCGTAGAGGTGCTGATCCACGAGGCGCCCCTCGATGCGGTACGCCTCGCGCATCGTGCCCTCGCGCGTGAACCCGAGGCGCTCGAGCAGCCGCATCGACCGCGTGTTGTCGACGGAGACCGTCGCCGTCAGCCGCCGCAGCCCGCCGCGCGTGAACAGGAGGTCGACGAGCGCCGCGACCGCCGCCGTCCCGACGCCGCGGCCGGTCCACGCCTCGTCGAGGTGGTACGCGATCTCGGCCGTCTCCATCGACCACCACGCCTGCGGCACCGCCACCGTGCCGACGACCTCGTCGCCGACGCGCACCCACCAGCGGTACTCGGCCTTCGTCCGGTCGAGCGGGTCCGACCCGCACCGCGCGACGCGGGCCTCGAGGTCGGCGAGCGTCGACGCCGCGAACGGCATGAAGCGCCGCGCGTCCGCCTGGTGCCGCCATCGGTGCCACAGCGCCGCCGCGCCCGGCACCGCGGGCAGCAGCTCGACGCGGGGCAGGTCGGGGGCGGGGGACCGCGAGGCCCGCCGGCCGCCGTCCCCGAGCCCCGCGAGCCGCAGCCGCACCACGAGATCGTGCAGCGCGGGCGCGGCGGTCGGCGCGTCGGGGAGGTGCGACGCCGCGGCGGCCTCGTGCAGGCGCGCGAGCAGCCCCTGGAACACGGGCTCGTGCGCCGCGACCTCCTCCGGCGTCAGCGTGCCGCGTTCGGGCCCCGCGAGCTTGCGGGCCACGAGGTCGTGGACGCCGTCGAGGGGGTACGTGTCGAGGAGGCGGACGAGGTTGGCCTCGACCTCGCCCGAACGCATCAGGTGGATGCCGGTCAGGAGGACGCGGTAGACGTAGAGCAGCGGCTTCACGCGCGGGGGCCGCTCCTTCGCGAAGAGCCGCCACTGGGTGTGCGCGAACCCGACGTAATGGTGCGCGTGGTGCTTCGTCACGCACCGCGGCGCGAGCGCGACGAGCTCCGCGTGCGCGGGCGTCGTGTGGAGCACGAGCGGCGACAGCAGCTGCTCGAGCACGTAGCCGTTGCGCCGCAGGAGCAGGCGCGCGAACTTCGCGACGTCGTGGCTGACGAGGTCGAGCTCGAGGCCGTCGTCGTCGCGGGCGACCTCGATCGTCTCGCGGGGCGTCCGCAGGCCGGCGACGTCCTCGGGGGGCAGGACGTGGACGCCGCGCAGGTCGAAGTCGCTGTCGGGCGAAGGGAAGCCGTAGAGGTGCGCCCCGCTCACCGTGACGAAGACGAGCGGGTGCGGCTGCGCGCGGATCGCGGCGAAGAGGCGCGGGTCCCAGGTCACGGCGCGGCCTCCGGCGACGGCGCGTCGTCGACGTCGACGACGCGGCGGCGGGCCCAGCGGAGGAAGCGCTCGACGCGCGCGTAGTCGGGGCGGTCGGGCAGGCGCGTCGTCGCGTACGCGGCGTCGAACTCGCGGTGGAGCGCGGTCCGCCAGCGGTCGACCTCGGCCCACGCCACCTGTCCGGCCTTCACCGCGAGCAGCCGCGCGCGCTCGTCGCCGACGTCCACGGTGAGGACGCCGGTGCGGAGGAGGTCGGTGCCGGCCCGCAGGAGCCGCAGCAGGTGCATCGCGTGTTTCCAGCCCCCCGCGTTGCGACGGTCGAGGTCGGCGTTCAGCTTCTCGAACTGGCTCATGGCGTAGCCGGCGTACGTCGCGTGCACGAGCTTCGAGAGGAACGCCTCGCGCATCCCGAGCAGGACGCGCGCGACGGGGTCGGCGTGCTCGACGAGCGGGGTCCACAGGCACTCGAGGACGTTCGGGTTCGCCTTCAGCGCGAGCAGGAGGAACTTCTGGAGCTCCCAGTAGCACGACTGCGCCGCGTCGTCCTCGAGCTGCTCGGGGACCCCCGCGAGCGACCAGTGGAGCGACGCCGGCGGCAGGTAGACCCCGCGACGGTCGGTGTCGGAGCCGTCGGTCGCGAGGCCGTAGGCCCGCGAGCCGACGACACAGCGGTAGATCACGTGGTCCCAGAGGCCGCGGTCGGCCATCGCGTCCGGCGCGCCGGCGCGGGCGTCCTTCTCGGCGGCGAGCAGCGTGAGCTCGCGGCGCACGAGGACCACCTCGACGCCGCCGGGGAACCGCACGCGGTAGCCGTGGTCGGGGTCCACGGGCGCGGCGACGACGATCCCGACCGCGCCCGGCGGGTGCTGCGCGACGCCGTTCTCGACGACCGCGATGCGGGTCACGACGCGCGTGCCGACGGGCAGGACGGTGGGCGGCGGGGCCGAGGCCATGGGCCCACCCTACCCGGAGGCGGCCCGAGGGGGAGGCCGCCGGGCCTCGCGGTTCACCGCAGGACTTCGTTGCGCTCGACGCCGCGGGCCGCCGCGGACGGGGCCTCGCGTCCCTCGAGGAGCGCCAGCACGTCGGTGAGGGCCGACGTCCCCGCGGCACGGTACGGCACGAGGACCGCGGACGCGCCGTCGGCGACCAGCGCCTGCTCGATCGCGACGGTCTCGGCCGTCGCGACGAGCTTCGCGTCGGGGCAGAGGTGCTTCAGGTGCCCGAGGATGCGGCGGTTGCTCGTGCCCTTCAGCAGCGTGTCGGGGACCGAGCAGAGGGCGACCTTCGCGCCCTCGATGCCCGCGTGGTGGAGCGTGTCCGGGCTGCCGAGGTCGCCGTAGGCGCACGAGACGCCGCGGCGGCGCAGTTCGTCGAGGACCACGGGGTTGAAGTCGACGACGTGGACGAGCGGCACGAGGTCGGGGCGCGACGTCGTGAGCTCGTGGAGGAAGGCGCTCGCGGTGCGGTGGAAGCCGAGGAGCACGATCGGGTGGTCGGCGCCGTGCCCGCCCGCGGCGTCGCCGTCCGCCGACTCGCGCGCGAGGCCGCGCCGCTCGAGCCAGCCGCGGATGCGGACGTAGATCGGGTGGCTGGCGGCCATGAGGTAGGTGCCCGCGACCGCCGACAGGATCATCGTGAACAGGACGACGTCGAGGACCGCGCCCTCGACGTGGCCGAGCTTCAGGCCGATGGCGGTGAGCACGAGCGCGAACTCGGACGCGGGCCAGAGGTTCATCGAGCAGACGAGGCCCGCGCGGTCGCCGGCGCCGAGCCAGCGCAGCAGCGGGAACATCACGACGAACCGCGACACGAGGACGAACAACGCGACCGCCACGGCCGTGCCCGCGAGCGCCCACGTCGGCGCCGCGACCTTGAGCCCGAGCGCGACGAAGAAGAGCGTCAGGAAGAAGTCCCGGACCGTCGTGACCTTCGCGACGATGTCGGGCTTGTAGGGCAGGTAGCTCATGGCGAGCCCGGCCGTGAGGGCCCCCATCTCGGCCGACAGCCCGGCGCGCGACGCGAGGCCCGCGACGAGGAAACACCACGCGATGGCCCCGAGCACCATGAGCTCGGGCGAGCGGGCCGCGCCGCGGAAGATCCGCGGCAGCAGGTAGCGGGCCGCCGCGAACGCGCCGAGCACGAGGGCGACGCCGAGGCCGAGCGCCTGCAGCAGCGGCCCCACCTCGGGGGCGGTCAGGCTCGGCTGCACCGCGAGGAATAGGATCGACCACAGGTCCTGGAGCACCAGCACGCCGAGCGTGATCCGGCCGGGCAGCGTGTCGAGCTCGAACTTGTCGTACAGCACCTTCACGACGACGAGCGTGCTCGACAGCGACAGCCCGAACGCGAGGTACAGCGCGCCGTACGTGCCGAGCGGCCCCACGAGCCCCGTGGCCTTCAGCACGACCGGCACCACGAGGCACACGGCGAGGTTGAGCGGGACCTGCAGCGCGCCCGCGAGCAGCACCGTCCGCCCCGCGCGCCGCAGCGCCTGCACGTCGATCTCGAGGCCGATCAGGTAGAGCAGCAGGATCAACCCGAGGCTCGAGATCGCCTCGACGCTCTCCGCCGACGTGATGACCCCGAACCCGACGTTGCTCCCGAGCAGCACGCCCGCCGCGACGTACGCGAGCAGCAGCGGCTGCTTCGCCGCCCGCGCGAGGAACGCCAGGACCGCCGCCGCGAGGATGGCGCGGCCGAGGTCCGACAGGATCGACGGGACGTTCGCGAGGACGAGCACGGCGGGATCCTGCCTCACCCCGGCTGCCGCCGCAACCCGGGACTTCCCTGCTCCGTTCCCGCCGGTCAGGGAGTGTCCATGGAGCCCGTGTACCGGCCGTCGGCCTTGCCGTCGGAGGCGTCGATCGCGCGGAGGGCGGCGAGGAGCTCTTCGCGCCCCATCACCCCCTTCTCGATCAAGATCCGCATCATCGTCCGTGAGAAGAGCGCCAGGACGCCGACGGCCTCCTCGAGTTCCTCGACGCGGTCGCGCAGCTCGGCGCGGGACCGGATGTTCTGGCGGGCCACCACCGCGACGTGCCGCCGCGTGTCCTCGATGTCCGCGCGCTGAATCCACTCGTTGTCGAAGAACAGGCGGGACCAGTGCATCGTCGCTCCTCTCGCGCCGCCCAGTCGGGGCGCGCGCCAAGTGTACGGCCGGCCGACGGCCCCGCCCGGTCGCCCGCGCCGGGTCGGTGTCGGGGGTCCGAATCGTCCGCCGACGGTCCCCTTCGCGGCCGCCCGCCCGCAGGCCGCACCTCGCCCGCTCCCCGCCGTCCACCCCCGCTCCGCGCCGGTCCCCCTCTCCGGGACGCGAGGCCCGCTCGCCGGCGGTAGAGTGCCCGCCTCGGGAGGTGACGTCGATGGGATCCCACGCACTCGGCGGCGCTGGCGCCCGCCTCGCGTTCGTCGCAGCGCTCGTGGTGGCCTCGACGGGCTGCTGCGGGACATGCCCGCCCCCGCCCGCAGCCGCACCCGCACCGGTGACCGCGCCCGAGAGTCCGCCCGCGGGGCCCGCGCAACCGGCCGCCTGGACGAAGCTCGGTTCGACCGCGGCCCTCGACGCCGTCCTTCAGGACGCGCGACGGCTCGGCCGGCCGACCGTCGTGTTCGTGTTCGCGCAGTGGTGCAGCTACTGCCTACGGATGACGGAGGTGTTCGAGCGCGACGCGGGCCTCCGCGCGACGCTCGCCCGTGCGCACACGGTCGTCCTCGACGTGACGGCCGACGAAGGCGACGAGAAGCGGATCGGGCTCGCGTTGCGGTCCGCCCTCGGGATCCCGCCCGACACCCAGCCGTACATGGCCTTCGTCGACGCGACGGGCACCCGTCGCCCCGACCTCGACATCAACGGCTACTTCGCGGCGTCCTTCCGCGACGTCTTCGCCGCGCGCCTGGCCGCGCTCGGCCTCCGCGACTGACGCCCCAGGCCGGCGCTGCGCCGGTGTCTCCCACGCGCACGCGGACCCGACCTCCTACGCGAGCACCAACTCGACGCCGTCCTCGGCCTCGGGGCCGCCGGGGCCATGCGCGCGCACGATCTCGACCAGCGTGTCGAACACGTCGCCGAGTCGCGCCTTTGACCGCGCCGCGTGCCTCCAGACGACGACGAACCCGCCCTCGGGGGTCCCGAACCCACCACGCAAGAGGTCATTGAACGCGTCGAGGTTCCGCCCCCAGGCCCGGCCCGGGACCATCACGCGGGAGACCTCCGCGAAGAATCCGTCGAGGTCGGCGAACGCGTCGCCGTCGAGGACGTACCGGGCCGGGTTGCGGGGCTGCGTCATGACGAGCACGCAGGACGTCCCTTCGGCGTCGCCGGCGGCCGCGTTCGGTCGGGGCCCCACGGCCTCACGAGAGCACCACGAGCACGCGATCCGGACGCGTGGACGTGCTGCCGAAGATGCGCACCCGGGCCTCGTCGTCGCCGACCGCGAGTGCTGCGAGGACCGCCCAGTCCGACGTGCAGAGCGAGACCGAGCGACTCGGGGTGTCCACCGAGCCGTCGAACAGCGGGATCAGGTCCGTCGGGTCGGAAGGCTCGTCGGTGAGCTCGACGAGCGTTTCCCCATCGACTTCGGCCATGACGTTGATCCCGACGACCGACCCCGAGGACACGACGGCATCCTCGACGCCGTCCAGCGGGACCTCTGCCGCGTCGTTCTCCACGTCGGCGAGGAGGAGGATGGAGTGCTGGGGCGCGACGGAGAGGATGATCTTCACCTCGGAGTCCTCGCGTCCGTGTCGGTCCTCGATGAGTGTATCGCGACCGCCGTCGCCGCCCTCCGCACGCGACCGACTGCAGGCGCCGCGCGAGCCACCGGGGCTCGGTCGAACGGGCGCGCCCGCCCTACTCGTAGATCATCCAGAGCGGGCCGGGAAAGAGCCAGGAGAGGCCCTCGCGGAGGCGGTCGCGCCAGGCCTCCCAGTTGTGGCCGTCCCGGGCCTCGACGTAACGGACCTCCATCCCCGTGGACTGGAGGAACGGCGCCATCGAACGGTTCTCGTAGATCAACGACTCGTAGACGCCGCACGAGACGAAGAGCTTCTCCGCGGGATGGCCCGGCCGCGCGCGGAACGCATTCACGAACTCGACCACGGGCTCGAAGACGGGGCCGCGGTAGGTGCGCCCGATGTCCGTGAAGGCGAAGGAGCCCGACTGCAGCAGGAGCCGGCTGAACGTGCCCGGGTAACGCCATGCCGTCGAGAGCGAGGCCACCGCGCCGAGGCTCGCGCCGCCGATCCCGCGCTGCGCGGGGTCCTTCGCGACGGGGAACGCCGCCTCGAGCGCCGGCAGCAGGTCCTGCACGACGAACGACGCGTGGGCCGCGTCCGCCATGTACTCCTTCATCCGGTCGGGCGACTGCGTCCCCACCACGATCATCGGCGGGATCTCGAGCCGGTGGATCAGGTTGTCGAGGACGGTCTGCAGGCGCGAGAACCGGAGGTAGTCGTTGCCGTCGTGCAGCACGAGCAGCGGGTAGCGACGCGTGAGCCGCATGCGCGCGGGGAGGTACACCTTGACGTTGCGCGTGCCGCCGAAGGCCTTCGCGTCGATCTCGTGGTCCTCGACGGTCCCGGGCCGGGCCTCCGGGTCCGCGAGGGTCCAGTCCGGCACCTGGTAGCCGGCCGCGTAGCAGACCGAGTTGGCGCCGAACGGGTCGTGCGCCGTCTGCCGGTTGAGCGGGTCGCGGATGAGGTCGCGCGCGCCGTCCCGCTCGACGAGGAGCTTGTACTCCATGCGCGAGCCCGCGGGCAGGTCGAGGGTCAGGTACCAGAGGTCGGTCCACTTGACGCGCGAGAAGGGCTGGAACGTCGGCAGGCCGAAGATCGCGTGCCAGAGCTTCACCGCGTCGGCCTCGCCGCGGTAGAGGAACGTGACGCGGTCGCCCTCCACGATCGGGACCGCCGTCGACGCGACGAGGGCGTCCACCGAGCCGTCGCCCGGGCCGTTGCCGCGCACGAAGCGGTCGATGAGCAGCGTCATGCGGGCCCCACGTCCATGACGTGCCCGTCGAACAGCAGCACGCGCGCCGTGTGGACCTCGACGCGCCGGCCCTCGCACCACACGCGCGCGCCCTCGTCGAGCGCGAACGCGCGCGCGGGCGCGAACCGCTGCGCGATCAGGCGGACGCGCGGCGCGTCGTCGAGCTTCAGCCGACGGCGCGCGTGCGGCAGCGCCACCACGCCGCGCGCGAGGCCGAGCCCGGCGTCGAGCACCTCCGCGTTGCCCGCGCCCTGGGGCGGGCTGTCGTGGAACAGCACCACCGTGTCGCACACGACCATCGCGCCCGCCGACCACGCGAACACCGGCTTCTCGCCCGAGGCCTCGGCGACGCCGAACAGCCGCAGCCGGTCGAGCAGCACCTGCACGTGCCCGCCCGCGATCGCGAGCGCGTCGCACCCCGCGAGGATGCGCGCGACCTCCTCGCGGTGCTCCGCGACCGCCGGCCGCGACGCGAGCCGCCACTCGAGGTCGAACGCCTCGTCCATCCGGCGCACCCGCTGCCGGTGGTCGTGGTCGAGGGCGCGCAGCGCCCCGAGCGCGTGCTCCACCTCGGGCTCGACGAGGTCGCGCTCGTGGGGTGTCGCGAGCAGGTCGCGCACCGCCGCCTTCGCGTGGTGCAGCCGGATGCGGTAGAGGTCCTGGAGCTTGCGCCGCCGGTCGAGCAGGTCGCCGTACGCCAGCAGGAACTCCGGGTCACGGGCCAGGACGTCCTCGCCGCGCCGGTGGAGCCCGAGGTTGACCACCGGCCGGCGCAGGTGGGCCGACAGCTCGTCGATCTCGTCCTCGCGCTCCTGCCACCCCGCCGTCACGGCCGCCACCGCCCCCGTGACCCCTGCCCGATCGACCGCCTCGACGAGGGTCGGGCGCAGGCGTTGGGGGCCGAGCAGGACAACCGTCCGCATCCCGGGCATCCTATGGGCCGATCCCCTCGGTCCGAAGCGGACACGGGGACGGAGGGCCCCCGCCGTGCACGTGATCTTCGTCGAGCCGCGTTTCCCCGCCTACCAGCGGAACTTCGTCCGGGCGCTCGCCGAGGTCGGCGCCAAGGTCACCGGGATCGGGGAGGCCCCCGTCGAGGCGCTGGGCGACCAGCTCCGCGGCTGGCTCCACGCCTACGAGCAGGTCCGCTCCGTCGTGGACGAGGCCGCCATGACCGAGGCCGTCCGCCGCGTCCAGCGCCGCGAGTGGGTGGACCGCCTCGAGTGCACCATCGAGGCCCACATCCTCCCGGTCGCGAAGGTCCGCGAGGCCTGCACCATCCCCGGCACCACCGTCAAGACGGCCTGGCTCTGCCGCGACAAGCCCGCCATGAAGGACGTCCTCCGCGCGGCCGGCGTCCCGACCGCCCGCTCCACCGGCGCCGACGACGCCGCCACCGTCCGCCGCTTCGCCAAGGAGGTCGGCTACCCCCTCATCGTCAAGCCGCGCAGCGCCGCCGGCGCCTCCGGCACCGTCCGCGTCGACGACGACGCCGCCCTCGAGCGCGCCATCGCCGCCACCGACTTCGCCCACGGCGGCTCCGTCGCCGTCGAGGAGTTCATCGAGGGCCACGAGGGCTTCTACGACACCCTCTCCATCGGCGGCAAGGTCGTCCACGAGTTCGTCTCGCACTACTACCCCGGCGTGCTCGAGGCCATGCGCACCCGCTGGATCTCCCCCCAGATCCTCACCACCAACCGCGTGGACGCGCCCGGCTACAGCGAGCTCAAGGTGATGGGCCAGAACGTCATCACCGCGCTCGGCATCGGCACCAGCGCCACCCACATGGAGTGGTTCTACGGCCCCAAGGGCCTCAAGTTCAGCGAGATCGGCTGCCGCCCGCCCGGCGTCGGCGTCTGGGACCTCTACTGCGCCGCCAACGACTTCGACCTCTACCGCGAGTGGGCCCACGCGGTCGTCCACGGCCGCCCCTTCACGCCGCCGTCCCGCCGCTACACCGCCGGCATGATCGCGCTCCGACCCGACCGCGACGGCCGCATCGTCGGCTACGAAGGCGTCGAGGAGATCTACAAGAAGTACGGCCCCGCCATCATCGACGGCCACTTCCCGCCCCCGGGCACCCCGACGCAGCCGGTCGAGGCGGGCTACATGGCCAACGCGTGGATGCGCGTCCGCCACCCCGACTACGACGTCTGCCACGCGATCCTCGACGACATCGGCCGCACCGTCCGCGTTCGCGCGCAGGCGTAGGCGACGCCGGCCGAGGGAAGGCTCGGGACCCAGTCGATCTCCCGGGACCGCGAGGCCCGGTGGCCGACGCGAGGCCTCGCGGCCCGTGGGCCGCGGGGGCCGCGGGCCGGGCCTCGCGTGCCGGAGAACGGCGACCGGGCCTCGCGTCCCGGAGAACGGCGACCGGGCCTCGCGGTCCCGGGCCCCCGTCAGCCCTTCTTGCCCTTCTTGCCCTTCGGCGGCTTCCCGCCGCCGGAGGCCGGCTTCGCGGCGGGCGCCGGTGCGGCCTTCGCGACCGGCGCAGGCGCGGCCTTCGCCGCGGGGGCCGGCGCGGGCTTCGCGGCCGGCGCGGGCGCGGGCTTCGGCGCGGTGGCCTTGGCGGCCTCGGCGTGCGCGGCGGGGACGGCCGGCGCGGAGGGCGGCGGCGCGACCGGCGCCGGCTTGTGCGACGGGACCGGCGCGCCGGGGACCAGCGTCTTGGCGGCCGGGGCGGCGGCGGGCGCCGCGGCCGACTCCGCCTTCAGCTGCCGCTCGGCCTCGAGCCAGTCCTCGAGCGCGCGGCCGGGCCGACGGCCCCCTCGGACGTAGAGCGCGTAGGCACGCGCGGCGATCGCATCGCGGTCGATCTCGGCCATGGTCGGGCTCCGGCGGAGGACGGGCCCACCGTACCGGGAAGCGGCCGGACCCTCCATCGCGGGCCGACCCGTCCGCGTCCGACGAGGGACGGCTTCCCCTTCGCGGCGTCTTGACGCATGATCCCGGGCCCCGTCCGGGAGGACTCGCCTTGGTCCCGAAGGTCTCGACCCGTTGGTATTCGCCGCGCCTCCGCCAGGAGGTCCTCGCCTGCCGGTGGGGCCATGCCGGCACCCCCGTCCTCCTCTACCCGACCGCCGGCGGCGACGCGGAGGAGAGCGAGCGGTTCCTGATGATGAAGGTGCTCGGGTCGCTGCTCGAGGCGGGCCGCATCCGCGTGTACTCGTGCGACAGCGCGGCGGGCCGCCTCTGGACCGACCGCGACGCGTCGGGCGCGCACAAGGCGTGGTTCCAGAACCGCTTCGACGCGTACGTGACGGAGGAGCTGGTCCCGGCGATCCGCCAGGACACGGGCGAGCCGGGCGTCGAGATCATCGCGGCGGGCGCGTCGCTCGGCGCGTTCCAGACGCTGGCGTCGGTGTGCCGGCACCCCGAGATCTTCAAGCTCGGGATCTGCATGAGCGGCACGTACGACTTCGGCCGGTGGATGGGCGGCGCGCACACGCTCGACTACCACTACGCGTCGCCGCTGCACTTCCTCCCCCACCTGCCCGAGGGCGAGCAGCTGACGCGGCTGCGCTCGCGGTTCCTCGTGCTCGCGACGGGCAATGGCGACTACGAGGCGCCGTGGGAGTCGTTCTGGGTCGCGGACGCGCTCGGGAAGAAGGGCGTGCCGAACCGCGTGGACATCTGGGAGGGCTACCGCCACGACTGGATGACGTGGCGCGAGATGCTGCCCCAGTACCTCGAGAAACACGCGTGAGACGCGAGGCCCGCTCGCTCGCGCTCGCCGTGCTCGCGTGTTTCGCGGGCGCGGGAAGGGTCGCGGGCGGCGAGGCCTCGGGCGATGGATCCACGGCGATCGGGCTCGCGCACGGCGACCTCGCGGCGTGGGAGGGCGGGGCGCCGGTCGGCTGGCGCGTCGAGGTCGGGGCGCGCAGCGGCGACGGGCCGCCGTCGAGCCTCGTCCCGGTCGAGGGCGGCGGCGCGGCGCTCGTCGGCGACGCGGCGACGGGCACCTGGCGGCTGCTCGCGCAGACCGTCGCGGTCGCGCCGGGCGACGTCGTCCGGCTGCGGTGCGAGGCGCGGGCCCTCGGCGTGAAGCGGGAAGGCGCGCAGCGCGAGAACCTCTACGTCGGGCTCGTGCCGCGCGTACCCGCGGGTCCCGACCTGGCCGCGCTCCGGCCCGTGGGCGCCCTGCGCGAGGCGTTCACCCCTTGCGAGGCCCTCGCGCGCGCGACGACGCCCGCCCTCGACGTCATGGCGTTCCTCTCGACCACGGGGCGCCTCGAGGTGCGCGACGTCCGCGTCGAGCGGATCGACCCCGCGGGCGCGTTCGACGCCCTGGTCGCCCACGCGGCGCGGACGTACCCCTTCTTCGCGGAACGCGGCGTGGACTGGGCTGCGCACGCAGCCGCGTTCCGCGCGCGGGCGGTCGCGGCGGCGGACGACGCGGCGGCGTTCTCGGGGGTGCTCGCATCGTTCCTCGCGCCGTTGCGGGACGTACACGTCTGGATCGACCGGCCCGGCGCTGCGCGCGTCGCCCCCTTCAGCCCGATGGTCGAGACCGGGTTCGACGCGAAGGCGACGTTCGCGCGGCTCGCGGACCGCGCGCAGGTGGGCCGCATCGCGATCGCCGGGCGGCTCGAGGGCGGCATCGCGTACCTCGCGATCGGAGCGCTGCCGTCGCCGGGCGCCGACGCCGACGCCCTCGTGGCCGCCCACGACCGCGTGCGGGCGGGCGCGTCGGCCATGGTGCTCGACCTGCGGCCGTGCACCGGCGGCAATGAGACGACGGCGGGGCGGCTCGCGGCCCCGTACGCGACGGCGCCCGTGGTCTACGCGCGGCGGCGCGTACGCAACGGGCCCGCAGCCGACGACTTCGCGCCATGGGTCGACGCGGTGCTCGCGCCGGCCGCCGAGGCCGACCGGTTCGCGGGGCCCGTCGTCGTGCTCCTGGGGCCCGCGTGCGTGAGCAGCGGCGAGGGCCTCGCGCAGATGCTGGAGGTGCTCCCGACCGTGACGACGGTCGGCCGCCCGACGCGCGGGTCGAGCGCCAACCCGGCGCCGGTTCCCCTGCCCCACGGCATCGACGTCTGGTTGCCCCGCTGGCAGAACCAGCGCGCGAACGGCGAGGCCCTCGAGGGGAAGGGTGTCGCGCCGAAGGTCGTCGTCGAGGCCACGGGCCCGGGCGACCCCGCGCTTGAGCGCGCCCTCGAGGTGCTGCGCACGCGCCGCGCGGGCACCCCGCCGAAGTAGGCAGCGGAGCGCATCCGGGCCCCATCGCGGTTCGTCCCCGCGCGCCAACGTGCCGGCCCCGCGGCACCGCCGCCCGGCGGTCGAGACCGACGACACTGCGATTGAGCGTCCGTCGAGACCGTCCGGAGACGGAAGGCCATCCGGGGGCCGCGCACCTCCGGCGGTCCCCTGTTGAGCCCCCCGGACATGAGGTAGGGTGCCGAGGCCGGAGCACAAGATGGCAACTCATGCGCTTCCGACTCGATCGGGCCACGCCGTGAACACCGACCACGATCAGGGCAGAGTCATGCGCGGCCGAGTGACCCTGAACTCCCTTGGGACCGCCGCGACGACGTGCGTCGTTGCTCGCTCGATGGGATGGACGCAGTGCAGAACCGCCTCATGGGTCGTCGCCTTGATGGTGCTCATGGGCTGCGGAATGAAGGACGACAACCCGACAGTGGGGCTCTACGGGGACTGGATCCTCATAGCGCGCGATTCCATTTCAGACGCAGAAGCGTCACTTGGGTCCAACACCAGACAACTCGATGAGTTGCGCACGGCGATCGCCACTCATGGCCATGAACGTCTTGCCCCGTTCGAGGTGACGCTTGCTCCAGATGGGCATGCGAACTGGAGGGTAGCCGTCAGCGGCGCAGCGACGGAGCGCGGGACTTGGACTCGCGCAAAGAACGGTGGCGTAGTCTGCCACTTCCGAACTGGTCCAGGTGAGGTCGTGGGTGACGTGATGCCACCGGATCGGCTGCAGTTCTACTGGCGGGACAACACCCTATGGCTGGATGCGCCAGGAGGCGTACAGCTGCCGCTCCGACGCCGTGATTCCGGGGCGCGCCCCAGGGAGCCATCGAGCGGGCAAGAGGGCAAATCCAGCAAGACTCGCTGAGCGGGGTCTCCCGCGCTTCCAATCAAGATTGGATCCCCGATGAATGTCGACCCTCTTCGCAAAGGTCCTCGCGTGAGGGACACAGGGGCGCGCTAGAAGCCCGAGGGCTCTCATGGCAACTTACGAGTCGGTTTCTGCACGTCTTCGGGCGGCCACAAACGTTCGGCGCGGCGCCGGTGCAACTGAAGGCGACCTCGCGTCGATCGAAAGAGAACTTGGGGTCCAGATCCTCGGTGGATATCTCAGATTCTTGCTTCAGTTCGGGTTCGCCAGCATGGCATCTCTCGAGATCTATGGGGTTGGTGGGCCGAAGTTTCTTGACGTGGTCGTCATGACCAAGAGCGAGCGGCAGGAGATGGCCTCTTCGATGCCGATCGACCTGATCCCCTTCTGCGCAGACGGCGGTGGAGACCACCATTGCATTCGCTGCGATGGAAGTCCCGAGCCGGTCGTCGTCTTCTGGTCGCACGACGCGCGACCGGAGGACGCTGTCGATTTCGAGGCGCCAAGTTTCGCGGAGTGGCTGAACGAGAAGCTCGATGCCCTGCGCGTGGACGAGAAGTAGGGGGAATCCGACGCACGAAGTCCGAGATGAACAACAAGTGGCAGTCGCGTGGTCCCTGAGTAGCAGTCTCCTGTCCTCCCCGGAGCAAGACAGTTCTGCGTTGATGAGACTCCTCCGGAGTAGGTCAAGCCGCGACTGAACCTCCGCGGGCGAGCAGCCCGCCCGCCAGCGGATCCGGCTGCCGACCCCGCCTCGCGCCCAGCGGCACCATGGGCGTGTAGTGCAGGCCGCGGGTCGATCGATGCCCCGGCTTCAAGCCGGTCACGTCGGGCATGCCGACCAGAGCCGACAACAACCGACACCGCCGAGATTGTGCCTCGCCCCGGCGCGGCGCCGCCACGTGCGCGCGGGTTCTTTCGTGAGGGATGCGGCGTTGCGTCGAAACTGCAGCGCCCGCTCCCCGTCCGACAAGCCTTCCGGCGACCACTCGGATCACCCCTTCGTACGCAGCCCACCGATTCAGGGCGCTCCTGCCGCCGCGCACTCCTACGCTCGGCTGTCCGGCGCGAGGCCATCCGAGCTGATGAGCCGGGAGGGACCTGAATCTGGGTACCGGTACTCAAACTGATAGTCACCGGTAGGCTGGATCCTGATGACGAGTCCCACCCATCGAGGATGCCCCTGCTGAACCGCCCTGTCGCGGAGCGACTCAAGGACGTTCAGGATGCCGATGGGATCCACCAGGCGGAAGTCGAGTTCCTTGCTGCCGGACGTCGGACGATACCGCTGCGTTCGCTGGACAACTCCTCGATCGATAAGTTCGAACGAAATCCACGCGCTCGTCCAAGGCACACCAGAGAGACTCTGGACCAGCCTGGATCCAATGAACTCGAAGGCGTCAGACAATCGGTCACCTCCATCCCGGGGCGTTCTTCAGTTCGGTGTATATCTCACGTGTCCGGCACCAGCAAGGCCCTCCGTTTCGGGAGAGGCGCGTGGGGCAGTCGGTCCGTCGTTTTGGCGATGGAACCCGTCGGCCCTGGAGGGGAAGGCTTGATCTCCTCGCTTCCCGCGGTGCGGCCGCGTACAGGAGGGCCGTTCAGTGGCCCGCGACGAGCAGCGCGAAGCGGCGCAGGATCGCGGAGGCGTGCGGGCTGGGGCGGAGCGCCTTGAGGAACGGCGCTTCGGTCATCGCGGCGCCACGGGGTAGGTCGGCCGGCGGGTACTTCTCGGCGTAGGCCAGCCACCGCGCGGCGAAGCTGCGCTCGTCGATCTCGGGGTGGAACTGCGTCGCCCAGACCGGCGCGCCCACGACGCGGAAGGCCTGCACCGGGCTCACGGCGGTCGTCGCGAGGACGACCGTGCCCGGCGGCGTGCCGTCGGCCCGGTCGGTGTGACCCGCCTGCGCGACGAAGGTCGAAGGCAGCGGCCCGAAGAGCGGGTCGCGGTCGGCCTCCGGCGTCCGCGTGACGTCGATGGAGCCGAGTTCGCGGTTCGCGGGGTCGCGCACCATGGTCCCACCGAGCGCCAGCGTCAGGAGCTGGAACCCGAAACACGACGCGAAGGTCGGCGTGCCCGACGGCACCACGATGTCCCGAAGGGCGGCCACGGCGCGGCCGATCCACGGGAACGGGTCGAGGACGCTGTAACTGCCCGAGCCGCCGAGGAGCACCGCGCCGGCCGCGGCCACCTCGTCGGCCCGCGGCGCGCGGGCGAGGAGGTCCACCACGGCGATGGCGTCGCGTGCGACGCCCAGCGTGGCCGCGAAGCCCGTGACCTCGAGGTCGCGGACCGGGTCCGTGACGTCGCGGGACTGGAGGAGGAGGTACGGGACGCGCACGGTCCTGTTGTCGCCGACGCGCCCCGTGCGGCCTACATCCGCTGGTACTTCGGGCCGCTCCCGCCCTCGCGGGGGGTCCAGCGGGGCCCGACGACGTCGGTGGCCTTGCAGTCCACGCAGTTCGGCGCGTTGACGACCAGCTTGTCGCCCTGGCGCTCGTAGACGCCCGCGGGGCAGAGGTTGGCGTAGAGGTCGGCGAGGTCGCCGGGGACGTCCTTCCCGACCACGAGGTGGCTCGGGACGTCGTCGCGGGTCTTGTTGCCCGAGCGGAAGACGCCGTCCACCTTGCTGAAGGTGAGCTTGCCGTCCGGCGTGAACGCCGGGGCCGCCTCGACGGTGCGCGGGGCCTCCGCGTCGGTCTCCGACGGGATGCGCCAGCCGGGGAACGCGCCCTTCGTGAGCGTCATCAGCGACGCCTTGAAGCCGCCGAAGAAGAAGCCGCTCTTGAACGCGAGGCGCATGTTGCGGCGCTTCCGGAGCACCTGCATCGTCTCGCTCGCGTCCATGGCCGCGTCGTACGCGGCGAGCGCGTCCGGGCCCTCGTCCTTCGCCTTGATCGCGCCGAAGATCGCGCGCGCGGCCGCGATGCCCGAGCGCATCGCGTGGTGGATGCCCTTGAGCCCCGCGACGTCGACGAAGCCCGCCGCGTCGCCGAGGAGCAGCGCGCCGCGGCCCTGCCGGCGGGTCGGCAGCGCGTAGTAGCCGCCCTCGGGGATCGTCTTGGCGCCCCACTCGAGGCACTCGCCGCCCTCGAGCAGGCCCTTGAACAGCGGGTGCAGCTTCATCTGCTGCAGCCAGCGGTGCACGTCGAACGACGTGCGCGGCGCGTCGAGGCTCGCCACGAGGCCGATGGCCACGAGGTCGTCGCCCATGGGGTACGCGAACGAGCCGCCGAACACGCTGCGCGGGAGCGGCCAGCCCATGGTGTGGATCACGGCGTCGAGGGGGCGCTTCACGCGCCACAGTTCCTTCACGCCGAGCGCGTAGATCTGCGGGTTGGCGGAGGAGACGCCCGCCCACCGCTGCCAGGCCTGCGCGAGGCCGCTGCGCGTGCCGTCCGACAGCGCGACGAAGCGGGCCCCGATGTCGTTCGCGGGCTGGAAGCCGCTGCCCGGCGACCCGTCGCGCTTGAGGCCCGTCGGCGACGTGCGGACGCCGACCACCTTCTCGCCCTGCACGAGGAGCGACTCCACCGGGAAGCCGGTGAACAGGTTGACGCCCAGGCCCTCGGCCTTCTCGCCGAGCCAGCGCGCGACCTCGCTGATGCTCGCGACGAAGTTGCCGTGGTTCTTCATGGGCGGCGGCGTCGGGATCCGCCACGACCCGCCGGACGTGAGGACGTAGACGCGCTCGCCGGGCACGGGCCCGCGGAACGGGAAGTCGGCGTCCTTGAGCTCCGGGAACAGCTCGCGGAAGCCCGCCGGGTTCACGCACGCGCCCGAGAGGTTGTGCTGGCCGAGGCCCTCGGCCTTCTCGAGCACCGCGATGTTCACCTCGCCGACCGTGCCGCCGGCCTCGGCGTCGCGCTTCACGAGCCGCGCCAGCTCGATCGCGCCCGCGAGGCCCGCGGGCCCGCCGCCGACGAAGACGACGTCCATGGGGACGGCCTCGTCGCCGGGCGCCTCGTGCACGATCAGCCGGTCCATCGGCAGGTCGGCCTGGTGGTGCGCGGGGACGATCGGGGCGGCCATGGCGGGTCTCCGGACCCCCGTTGTACCGACCGGGGCCTCCGGTCCCCCGCTTGGCGCCGGTGCGTCCCCGCGGCGGCGCGATCGGGCCCGCGCGGGGGCCGACGGTCCCGCCGCCGGCGCCGGGGTGCCCGGGCCACGCGACGACGCCTGTCGCAGGGCGGCGTACCATGCGGGATTCCCCGTCGCGGGCGAGGCGAACGTCGGGAACCCCCTCGGTCGGCGTCCACCGACCGCCGGGCCCGGAATCCGACCTCGCTCGGTCCCCTTCCCGTCGTCCCCGTCCGCATCCCGCTCCTGGGGACGCAAGGCCCGCCCCCGCGCGGGCCTCGCGTCCCGCTCCCCCTGACTGCGTCCCGCGTCTCCCGAGCCGTCGTCCCCCGAGCCTCGCTCCCCGCATCGCCGTGTCCCCCGCCGCCGCCTCCCCCGCCGTCGCGCCGACGTCCGCCCCGGTCAAGACCTGGGCGGTGACGGGGCGGCTCCTGCGCCGGTTCGCGCCGGTGCGCGGGCGCGCGTTGCTGGTGCTCGGGTTGTACGTCGTGCGGACGGCCGTCGGCGTCGCGACGCCGATGCTGCTCGCGCGCGCGATCGGCGTGCTGCTCGAGCACGAGGGCAAGGGCGGCCCGCTGCCCGACGAGTTCGTGTGGTACGCGACGCTGAACGGCGTGGCGGTGCTGCTGCGGTGCCTGTCGTTCCTCGCGGTGACGACGGCGTCGGCGGCGCTGTCGCAGGACGTCGAGAACGCGCTGCGGCGCGAGCTGTTCGCGAAGGTGATGACGCTGCGGTTCCGGTGGCACGACGCGAACCGGAGCGGCAAGACCATCGCGCGCAGCCTGCGCGACATGGAGAAGGCGAAGCAGTTCTTCCGCGAGGTCGTGTTCGGCTACACGGAGATCGTGCTGCTGGTCGTGGGCGTGACCGTGCTCGCGTTCGCGACGTGGTGGACGTTCGGCGTGGCGGCGGTGCTCGTCTTCGGGACGACGTGCCTCGGCGTGGCGTTCGCGGGGACGCGGATCGCGCAGATGGACCGCGCGATCTCGGACGACTACGACCGCGTGACGACGGCGCTGCAGGAGAACGTCGCGGGGGCGCGCGTGGTGCGGGCGTTCGGGCGCGAGGCCGACGAGGTCGAGCGGTTCGGGGCGCGGCTGACGACGTACTCGACGGGGTGGAAGGGGCTGTCGCGGTTCTGGGCGACGGTGCTGCCGGTCGTGAACCACTCGACGTGGCTCGTGGTGCCGGCGGTGCTGATGGCCGGCGCGGTGTACGTGGCGGACGCGCCGAGCGCGGCGCGCGTGACGGAGACCGTGGGCCTCCTGTTCGCGATGCGGCTCGCGCGCGACTTCCTGCGGCAGCTGACGCGGCTCCTGCTCATGGGGCAGGAGGCGGTGGCGAGCGCGTCGCGGGTGTTCGAGGTGCTCGACCGCGACGACGTGATCGTGCCGCCGGCGCGGCCGGCGGCGTTGCCGGCGACGGGGGGCGACCTGCGCCTCGAGGGCGTGTCGTTCGCGTACGCGCCGGGGCGCGACGTGCTGAAGGGCGTGTCGCTGCACGTGCCCGCGGGCGGCAGCCTCGGGATCCTCGGGCGGACGGGCGCCGGGAAGACGACGCTGGTGCACCTGCTGCCGCGGTTCTACGACCCGACGGCGGGGCGGATCCTGCTCGACGGGGTGCCGCTGGCGGACCTGGCGCCGGAGGCGCTCGCGGCGGCGGTCGGGCTGGTGTTCCAGGAGCCGTACCTGTTCTCGGCGACGGTGGCGCAGAACATCGCGTACGGCGCGCCGGACGCGCCGCGCGAGCGCATCGAGGCGTGCGCGCGGCTCGCGGCGGCGCACGAGTTCGTGAGCGCGCTGCCGAAGGGCTACGACACGCTGGTCGGCGAGCGCGGGGTGTCGCTGTCGGGCGGGCAGCGGCAGCGGCTCACGATCGCGCGGGCGCTGGTGATGGAGCCGCGGGTGCTGATCTTCGACGACGCGACGGCGTCGGTGGACGCGATCACCGAGAAGGACCTGTTCCGCGGCATCCGCGCCGCGGCGCAGGGGCGGACCACCCTCGTCGTGAGCCAGCGCGTCACGTCGGTGCGGTGGTGCGACCGGATCGCGGTCCTCGAGGACGGGGTCGTGTCGGCCGTCGGGACGCACGACGAGCTGCTCGGGTCGAGCCCGCTGTACCGGGAGGTGTTCGAGCACCAGACGCTGGTGGGAGCGCCGTCGTGAGCGCCTACGACGAGATGGCCCTCGAGGAGGAGTTCGCGCGCGTCCCGCTGCGGCGGAAGACGTGGGGGCGGATCCTCCGCTACCTCGCGCCCCACAAGGGGCCCCTGCTCGTGGGCCTGGCCATCGAGATGGTGTGGTGCGTCCTGATGCTGGTGGACCCGTGGCTGGTCAAGCAGGCCATCGACGGGCCGCTCGCGACCGGCGACATCGGCGGGACGCTCAAGTGGGTGCTCGCGCTGGTCGGGATCCTCGTGTTCCGGGCGACGATCACCGTGTTCGAGCTGCGGATCACGACACGGGTCGGGGTGGAGGCGGTCCACGCGATCCGCAAGGACGTGTTCGACCACCTCCAGCGCCTGTCGATGCGGTACTTCGACCGCACGAAGCAGGGCCGCATCCTCGCGCGGGCGGACCGCGACGTGGAGTCGCTCGAGCACCTCCTCTCGTGGGGCCCGGTGAGCCTCACGAACATGGTCTCGTTCCTGCTGTTCGCGACCGGGCGCATCGTGCTGCAGCACCCGTTCCTCGCGCCGTACGTGCTGGCGGCGCTGCCGACGCTGTGGCTCGTGACACGGCTGTTCGAGCGCGTCGGCTTCCCGGCGTACCGCCGGGTGCGCGAGACGCACTCGGCGATCTCGGCGCACGTCGCGGAGCGCATCTCGGGCGTGCGGGTCGTGAAGGCGTTCTCGGCCGAGGCGCGGGAGACGCACGTCCTCGACGGGCTGCAGGGCGCCTACCGCCGCGCGGTGCTCGGCGGCGCGAAGGCGACCGGCGGCTACATCCCGACGCTGTCGCTCGCGATCCAGGCGATCGTGCTGATCTCGCTGGTGCTCGGCGCGCGCCGCGTGCTCGGCGGCGAGCTCACGACGGGCGCGCTGGTCGAGGCGGTGTGGCTGCTCGGCGCGGCGCTCTCCCCCATCGAGGGCCTCGGCGGCCTCTACAACGAGTGCCTCGTGGCGGGCGCGGCGGCGGAGCGCATCTTCCTGCTGCTCGACACGACCCCCGAGCTGCGCGACGGGCCGGAGGCGACCGACCCCGGGCGCCTGCGCGGCGAGGTCGAGTTCGACCGGGTGTCGTTCGGCTACGACCCGTCGAGCCCGACGCGGCAGCTGCACGACGTCTCGTTCCACGTGCGCGCGGGCGAGCGCGTGGCGCTCGTCGGGCACACGGGCGCGGGCAAGACCTCGGTCGCGAACCTCGTGGCGCGGTTCTACGAGCCCCAGGAGGGGACGATCCGGTACGACGGACGCGAGGCCCGCACGGTCGCGTCGGCGGCGCTGCACGCGCAGACGGGCATCGTGCTGCAGGAGAGCTTCCTCTTCGGCGGGACGGTCCTCGAGAACCTGCGGTTCGTGCGGCCCGACATCACGGAGGCCGAGGCCCTCGAGGGGTTCCGCGCCCTGGGCTGCGAGGGGGTCCTCGCGGGGTTCTCGGCGGGGCTCGCGACCGACGTCGGCGAGCGCGGGGCCAACCTCTCCGAGGGCGAGCGGCAGATCGTCTGCTTCGTGCGAGCCCTGCTCGCGCGGCCGTCGATCCTGATCCTCGACGAGGCGACGAGCGCGGTGGACACGCAGACCGAGGCGACGATCCTGCGGGCCCTGAACGCGCTCTCGGCGCGCCAGACGACGTTCGTGATCGCGCACCGGCTCTCGACGATCCGCGACGCGGACCAGATCTTCGTCTTCGACCACGGCCGCCTGGTCGAGCGCGGCCGTCACGACGCCCTCGTGGCTGCGAACGGCGCCTACGCCCGCCTCTACGCCGAGTACGGCCGCTGACACCGAGACAACGGGGTCGTAGCCCTTCGTCTCGGCGTCGACAGCGAGACAACGGGGTCGTAGCCCTTCGTCTCGGCGTCGACAGCGAGACAACGGGGTCGTAGCCCTCCGTCTCGGCGTCGACACCGAGACAACGGGGTCGTAGCCCTTCGTCTCGCTGTCGACAGCGAGACAACGGGGTCGTAGCCCTTTGTCTCGCTGTCGACCCGGGGGTACGTGGAACAACGGGGTCGGAGCCAACTCGCCGGGGGGCCGGAGGGCGATGAGAGGGTTCTCATCGAGGTCTCACGCCCGCGAGGGTGGAGCAGGCGCTTGATGGAGGAGACCAGGCCGGCACGGACGCCGGCCGCCCCCGACGAGGCCCTCCCCATGCGCGCCGCCCCGACGACCCGACTCACGGCCACGCTCGCCCTCCTCCTCTTCGGCACCGCCTGCGGTGGCGGCGGCGGAGGAGGCGGAGGTGGAGGCGGCGGAGGCGGCGGCGCCGGTGGCGCCAGCATCGCCGGCACGGTCGTCTACGACGACGCCGGGTTCGCCTCCCTCGCCCGCCGCGCCGAGGCCGAGCCGAACGACGCCGTCGACACGGCCACCCCCGCCGGCACGCTCCGCGCCGGCCAGCGACTCTCCCTCGCCGGCGCGCTCGCCGCCGGCGACGCGGCCGACCCCCTCGACGCCGTCGAGATCCCCTGCCCCGACCGCGTCCTC
>JAEUHO010000570.1 GCA_016795345.1 Planctomycetia bacterium
CGAGGCCGGCAAGCGCAGCGAGAAGGCCCCGGAAGCGGGTTCTGTACCCGCTGAGGAGGCCTTCGAGCGAGCACGCCGGCCGCAGCGAGAGGATCGCCCGGCGCAGCAGAGGGGACGAGGACGGGCTCCCGCCCTCGCTCGCCGCGGCTCCCGCGACCTGTAGCGAATCGCGGCCGTGTGCTAGGGACAAGCCCTTAGGAAGCAAGAGCAGAGCGGAGCAGAGAAGAGCAGAGGCAGAGCGGAGAAGGGGGCGGGGGCGGGCGGGTGAGGGGGGACGCGAGGCCCGGTGGCCGGTGGAACCGGCCCGGCGGGAGGGGACGCGAGGCCCGGTGGGCCGTACGCTGATCGCATGAGCCGTACCGGCGTCGTCCTGACGAACCTCGGCGGGCCCGACACCCCCGAGGCCATCCAGCCGTTCCTCGAGAACCTGTTCTCGGACCCGCTCATCCTCGCGTTCGGACCCGGCTTCCTCCGCCGGTTCGTCGCGCGCAAGATCGCCAAGGGCCGCGCACCCAAGGTCGCCAAGGACTACGCCCTCATCGGCGGCGCCTCGCCCCTCGTCGCGCTCACGGACGCGCAGGCCCGCGGGCTCGCCGCGATCCTCGAGCGCCGGGCCCCGGGCCGCTACGCCGTCGCGGTCGCCATGCGGTACTGGAAGCCGTTCACCGACGCCTGCGTCCGCGGCCTCCTCGAGCAGGGCTGCGACCGGTTCCTCCACCTCCCGCTCTACCCGCAGGAGTCGGAGGCCACCACCGAGTCGTCGAGCCGCGAGCTGCGCCGCGTGCTCGCCGAGCTGGCCCCGAAGGCCCCGCTCGACGAGGTCCGCTCGTACCACGCGCACCCCGGCTACGTCGCGGCCGTCCGCGCCACGGTGGACGAAGGCCTCGCCGCGCTGCGCGCCGCGGGCGCGACCGCCCCGCAGGTGCTGTTCTCGGCCCACGGCCTCCCCCAGCGCTTCGAGAAGAAGGGCGACCCGTACGTCGGCCAGATCAAGGCGACCCGCGAGGCCGTCGCGCGCGGGCTCGACGCCCCGACCACGCTCTCGTTCCAGAGCCGCGTCGGCCCCGTGGCGTGGGTGAAGCCGTACACCGACGTCACCATCGAGCGGCTCGCCGCCGAGGGCGTGAAGGACCTGCTCGTCGTGCCGCTCGGGTTCGTGAGCGACCACTTCGAGACGTTGTTCGAGATCGACCGCATGTACGGCGACCTCGCCCGCGAGAAGGGCATGGTGCGCTTCACCCGCGCCCCGAGCCTCAACGACCGGCCCGACTTCCTCGAGACGCTGGCCGACCTCGTGACGGAGCGGCGGCCGTGAGCGGGCTCGTCCACGACGTCGTGGTCGTCGGCGGCGGCCTGACGGGGCTCGCGACCGCGTGGCGCGTGCGGCGGAGCGGGCGCTCGGTGGTCCTGCTCGAGGCCGGGCCTCGCGTCGGCGGCGTGGTCCGCACGGAGCGGGTCGGTGGCTACCGCGTCGAACGCGCGGCGGGCACGTTCCCGTCGTCGGCGGCCGCGCTGATGGAACTCCACGCGTCGCTGCCGGCGCCCCCCGCCATCCGCACGCCCGACCCCGCGACCAACGGGCAGTTCCTCTGGACCGGTCGCGGCCTCGTCGCGCTGCCGCGCAACCCGCCCGCGCTCTTCAAGTCGCCGCTGCTCACCTTCGGCCAGAAGGTGCGGATGATCGCCGAGGTGACGCGAGGCCCGCGCCGCGTCCGCACCCCCGAGTCGGCCCACGCGTTCGTGCGCCGCCGGTTCGGCAGGGCGGTCGCCGACAACCTCCTGCGGCCCATGACGCTCGGCATCTACGGCACGCCGCCCGAGCAGATCGGGATGGCCGACGCGTTCCCGTCGATCCCCGAGATGGAGCGCACGGCCGGCAGCCTCCTCAAGGGCATGGGCAAGCGTAAGGGCGCGACGAAGCGTGCGATCCTCGTGTTCGAGGACGGCATGGAGGCCTTCCCGCGCGCGATCGGCGACGCGCTCGGCGACGCGCTGCGCCTCTCGAGCCCGGTCGCGGCGCTTACGCCCGAGGGCGACGTCGTGCGCGTCACGACGGAGGGCGGCGCGTCGTATGCGGCCCGCCGCGTCGTCCTCGCGACGACGGCGGCCGACCAGGCGCGGCTCGTGGCCCCGTGCTCCGGGGTCGCCGCGGGCATCCTCGGCGCGGTCCGCACGGTGCCGATGATGGTCGTGGCGGTCGGGCTCCCGCCCGGCGGTTCGCCGCCGATCCCGCCGGCGTTCGGCTTCCTGCGCGGCACGGGCGCGAAGGGGCGCATCCTCGGCGCGCTCTTCCACTCGCACTTCAACCCCGCGGTCGCGCCGCCGGGCCACGCGCTCCTCAACGTCTTCGTGGGCGGCGGCGCCGACCCGGACGCGATGGCGCTCACGGACGACGAGGTGCGCGCGCTCGTCGAACGCGACCTCGCGACGGCGCTCGGCGGGCCCGTCCGGCCGGATGTCGTCTCGGTGTACCGCTGGGCGAAGGCGATCCCGATCCTCGCGCCGGGCCATCGCACCCGGATGGCGGAGGCGCAGGGCCTGCTCCCGCCGTGGCTCGTCCTCTCGGGCAGCCACGTGACGGGCGTCGGCGTCCACGCCTGCGCGGCCGCGACGGCCTGACGTCAGCGCCCGGGCCTCGCGTCCCCCCGCCCCCTCCGGCCTGCGATCGCGGCGACGAGCACGAACCCCGCGAAACCCGCGGCGAGAAGGCCAGCGCGTTCGGCGTACCCACGCACCGCTTCGCCGAAGTCCCCGGGCCATTGCCAGTCGATCGAGTGCTGCGTCTGGAAGCGCCTGCCGGCGCGCCACCGCATCGTCTCCTCGACGATCGGGCCCACGAGCGTCCCTGCCGCCACCACGGCCACTGCCGCAAGCAGGGTCCCGTGCGAAGCGGGCCGGGGATCGCGCCGCTCGCGCCGCCACGGGAGCACTTCGACGAACGCCAGGCCCGTGAACGCCAGCGCGCCCACGATCGGCTCGACCCTGCGGAACGCCAGGTCGAGCCCGGCAAGGTCGAGCCCGGCAACGTCGGCGTCCGACCACCGACCGGTGGGGACGAGCTGAACCAGCGAGCGGACGACGGCCGCGCACCCGAGCAGCCCGCCCGCGCGCGTGACCGCGAGCCCCGCGCCGAGCCGCGAGACGCGAGCAAGTGGATCGACCGCGGGCGTCGCGGACGCCGCGAGAACGGCGGTGACCCCCACGGCGAGCGCCGCGACGACCGGATCAAAGGGAGGGTGCCAGGTCGGCCGCGACGGGACGTACGGGAGGAACAACGCGACCGCGAGGAGCAGGCCCACCCCGACCGCGAGCCCCCGCGACGCGCGGCGAGGGACCGGCGGCTCGTCGTGCAAAAGGTCTGTGGGCCACGGCAGGGCACGCGCGATCCACCGCGCGGCCAGCGCGACCCACAAGCCCAGCGAGGCCGCCGCGACGTCCGCGGCCTGCCAGATCACGTTCACGCGAGCCAGGTCCCACCGAGGCGGCGCGGCGAGCGCGAATGCGAGGGAGATCACGCCGAGGGCGACGCCGCCTGCGGCGAGGCACCGGACGAACATCTCGCGCGCCGCGACCGTTCCGGCGATCGCGGCGGGCGCGGGCGGTTCCATCGATGTCACGGCGTCACGGCGCCACCGGGGTCACGGGGTCACGTCCGGACGCGGGCGCGAGGCGCGAAACCACCGATCGAACCAGCGAGCCATGCCCCGCGCCGCCGCGCGGCACCGGCCGGGACCCACCCAGGCGGTGATCGCGACGACGGCGCAGCCGACGAGTTGCACCACGCTCGCGACGGGTCGATAGGGCGACCACCCGACGTCGCGATAGGGATCGAGCAGCGTCCAAGCCACCCAGCCGGCGCCGAACCGCAGGCCCAGGTCGACGGCGACGAGGCACGCGCACACCCCGACCCACGTGCCGAGCGCGCGCGGCGAGAGCGGCGCGTCCGACGGCAGCACGCGCGCGGAGAGCCACGGCGCGACGGCGAACGCGGCCGACGCGACGAGCAGGTGCGTCACCGCTTCGGCGAGCATGATCGGCAACAGACCCCGATCCCCGCGGCGCTCGAGCTCGCCGGACGCGAGAAGGGTGCCCGCGATGTGCAGCATCGCGTGCGAGGCCGCGAGCACCGCGAGGCCCCGTACGACCGCGACCAGGCCGGCGCGCGCGGTCACGCCTCGACCCCGAGCCGACGGGACGAGTGGCGGAAGAGGAACGTCGCCAGCGCGACGTTCAAGAGCGCGGCCCAGAGGGAGGACGACGTGACCCACCCGACGAACGAGGTCGACGACCCGGGCCCACCGAACCACCCGCCGATCACCTGCGCGACGAACGGCACCGCCTCCAACACGAACAGCCACGCCACGCACCGCTCCCCCACCGCGACCCACGTCGCGGGCGGCGGGGGCAAGGGCTCCGTCGGCGCGGCGGCTGACGCCTCGGGCCAGCGCAACCGGGCGACGAGCGCGGGCGCGCCGAGCAGGCACCAGACCCCGACGACGAGCATCGTCGCGATGATCCCGTAGTAGGCGAGTTCCGCGGGCGCGCTCATCCCGATCAGGTTGACGGCGTGCGTCAGGGCGCCGCCGATCAACAGCAGCCCCGCCATGCGGAGGAACACCACGAACAGGTCCCTGGCGTGCATCCTCGGCCCTCCCGGCGACCCGCCGAGCCTACCATCGGCCCTGCGGCCGCGGTCGCCGCCGATCATCCACGCCCGGGCCTCGCGTCCCCCGCCGCCGGCGGCCCGCGATCGCGGCAACGAGCGCAAACCCTGCGAAACCGGCCGTGAGCGTCCACGCCCGGCGCGCGAAGCCGGCGGGATCCGGGAGGCCATCGGGAACGATGTCGCCGTCCCACTCGGGGACTTGAATCGGCGGGCGGCGGTCCGACGGCGGCGACGGCTCCAGGGAAACGGCATCCGCGGCCGCACGCGCGTAGAGTTCCGTGCGCCAGCGCCAGCCCTCCGCCGCCTTGGCGATCGGGCCCACGAGCGCGATCGCGAGGACCGCCGCCAGCGCAGACGCGACGTGTCGCAGGCGCGCGGGCTCGTCCGGGCACGCCGCCCCGTCCAATGACGACTCGCTCGACACCGGCCGATCCCCGCACCACCTCCCGGCGACCCACCACAGCATCGCGTACGCGGCGAGCCCGAGGCACGGGGCCAAGACCCAACGCGCGTCGTCGGGCTCGTACCTCCAGCCGATCGCTCGACCCGTCTCGACGAATCGGCCCGCTTCGAGCAGGCTCGCGGCGGCGCCGAGGAGTGCGCCGACCCGCCACAGCGCGACCGTCGCTTCCGCTCGCGACAGATCCGCGCGGAGGTCCATGGGCCGGAACCCGAAGGCCGCCGCGGCGGCGGACGCCGCGCAGATCACCGCGGCGTCGCGCACGGACGGGAAGCCGCCGTGCGCCAACGGGACCCCCGCGAGCACGCCCATCCACGCCGCCACGAGCCCCGCGACCGCGAGGGCGATCGACCAGGATTCCGGCGCACGCGTGTCCCGAGACGGCGACGACGGACCGGGCCACCGACACCACCGCGCGATCCACGGCGCCACGAGCGCGAGCAACACGGCGACGACCGGCGCGGCGAGCGCCTCGCGCGCCCCGCCCCCGATGCGCCGCTCGGGTTCGCTCCACACGCCGAGCGCGCCTCGCGCGATGAACAGCAGCAGGACGGCGCTCACGGCGACGCCCCCCGCGCGCAGCAACCGGATGAACAGCGTCGGCGCGCGCATCGACGTCCTCCCGCGATCGATTCTACCCGGACCTCGGGTCCCCCCGCCGCTGGCGGCCCGCGATCGCGGCCACGAGCACGAACCCCGCGAAGCCGACGGTGAGCGTCCACGCCCGATCGGCGTACCAGGACGCCGGAGGACGCCCGTCCCAGAGGTCCGTCCACGCGAGTTCCGGGCGCTCGGGTGCCCGATGCGGATCCGCGGACGATCGGGCTGCCCGGAACTCGCGCCGTCTCGACACCGCCTCGGCGTCGAGCCGTACGTGGTGACGCCAGGTCGCCGCGGCGTCGGCGATCGGGCCCACGAGCGCGAACGCGAGGACGATCGCCACCGCGGACACGACGTGGCGCAGGCGAGCGGGTTCGTCGGCGTCCGCCGGCTCGACGGCCGACCGCGCACCCATCGCGGGGGCAACCACCCATCGTCGGCCGACGAACGCGAGCAGCGCCCCGCGCACGAGCCGAGGGCGACGCACGCGGACACGAACCAGTCCGCGTCGTCGGCACGGAACCGCCACCCGAGCGCCCGACCGGACTCGATGATCCCGCTCACGGAGACGAGGGCCGCAGCGCCGCCGAGGAGTGCGCCGGCCCGCCCGACCGCGAGGGTCACCCCGTCGCGGGAGAGGCTCCGACGGAGGTCGGGGGGCCAGAACGCGAAGGCCACCGTGGCCGCGGATGCTCCGCAGATCACCGCGCCGTCCGCCAGGTCCGGCGAGAACGTGTACGGGATGGTCGCCCGCACGAAGAGGTGGAGCCACGCCGCGACGAGCGCCACGACGGCGATCACGATCGACGCCCACCCGAGCGGGCGTACGCCCTCGGGTGGCGACTCGAGCGACGTAGGCCACCGGAACCGCGCCGCGATCCACGGCGCCGCGATCGCGAGGGTCACGGCGGCGATCGGCGCCAGGAGCAGGCTGAACGCCCCCTCGCCGAGGCGCCGGAGCCACGGGAACACACCCTCGACCCGGCCGCCCATCGCGAACCAGAGGAGTTCGAGGGCGAGCACGACGCCCCCCGCGCGCAGCAGTCGGACGAACAGCGTCGGCCCGCGCATCGGC
>JAEUHO010000581.1 GCA_016795345.1 Planctomycetia bacterium
GAGGCGACCCGTGTCGAGCACGCGGTGGTCGCCGCGCTCCGCGCGCGGGGCCTCGTGCTCACGACCGCCGAGTCCGTTACGGGCGGCCTCGTGGCGCGGATGCTCTGCGAGGTGCCCGGCGCGAGCGCCGCGTTCCGCGGCGGCTGGGTCACCTACAGCGACACGTGGAAGGCCCGCGAGCTCGGCGTGCCGGGCGCGCTCCTCGCGGCCCACGGGGCGGTCTCGGCCGAGGTCGCCCGCGCGATGGCCGCCGGCGCCCGCGCCGCCGCCGAGGCCAACCTCGCGGTCGCCACCACCGGCGTCGCCGGCCCCGGCCCGGACGACCGCGGCGTCGCGCAGGGGACGGTCTTCGTCGCGCTCGCGACCCGGGACGGGGCCGACGTCGAGGGGCGCGAACTGCGGCTCCCGCTGCCGCGGGAGGTGGTCCAGCGGCGCGCGGCGGTGGCGGCGCTCGACCTCGTCCGGCGTCATCTCGCGCGCTGACGGGCGTGCGGACGGGGGGGCGGGACGCGAGGCCCGCGCGGGGGCGGTGGCTGCCCGACGTGGATTCGAACCACGACCAAGAGATCCAAAGTCTCCGGTGCTACCGTTACACCATCGGGCAATCGCCGGATCGTACCCGGCGCCCCCCGCGGCCCCCACCCTCCCGCCCGGACGCCCCCCCTCCCGCCGGTGTGGGTAGCCTAGATCCCCTCCAGGAGGTGACCCATGGGCCGACTGCTCGCGTTCCTGCTCGGTGGCCTCGCGCTCGCGTTGTACGCCCCGCCGCTGTTCCTCACCGACTCGAACCTCGCCAGCTACCAGAAGTGGTGCAACGACCAGCTCGGCGACGAGTGGTACGGCAAGCTGTTCGGGGCGCCCGAGGCGAAGGGGGCCGTCGCCGCCGACGGGAAGGCCGCGCCGAACCGTCCCGCCACGGCGACCGTGCTGCCCGGCGTGTTCGCCGGCCTCGCGCTCGTCCTCCTGGCCGTCCGCGGCCGCGACCACGGCGGGTACGGCCCGAACTGACGGGCCGCCGGGGCGGCGTCCGGTCCCGGCGCCCGGGGTCCTTCGGGACCACCGGGGGCCCCGGTCGCCGGGGGGGCGCCTCACGGTCCGGGGGGGCGGGGGGCGCCTCGACGGGGCCATCGCTCGGTGTTGGCGGGGGAGCGGGGCACCGCGTACCGTGTCGGCCCGCATGAAGACGCGCACCCCCTCCGGCGATCCCGCTCCCACCGCTCTCGCCGCCCTCGTCCTCGCGGCCGGCAAGGGCACGCGCCTGCCGGGCGCCGGCCCGAAGGTGCTGGTGGACTGCCTCGGCGCGCCCATGCTCGAGCACGTGCGCCGCGCCGTCGCGTGCCTCGACGCGAAGGAGACGGTCGTCGTCGTCGGCCACGGCCGCGAAGTCGTGGTCCCGTGGCTGCACAAGCACTGGCCCGGCGCGAGGACCGCGGTGCAGGAGCCGCAGCACGGCACCGGCCACGCGGTCCGGCTCGCGCTCGCCGCGATCCCGCGGTTCGACGGCGACGTGATCGTCGCGTACGGCGACGTCCCGCAGGTCGAGCCGGACGACCTCCGCCGGCTCCTCGACGCCCACCGCCGCGCGCGCGCCGACGCGACGGTGCTCACGGGCGTCGCGACCGACGCGGGCCGTCTGGGCCGCATCCTGCGCGACCCGGCCACGGGCCGCCTGCAGCGCATCATCGAGGCCCGCGAGGCGAGCCCCGAGGTCCTCACGCTGCGCGAGTTCAACACGGGGCTCTGCGTGTTCGCGGCGGGGCCGCTGCGCCGCGCGGTCGCGGACCTCCCGCGCCACACGAACGGCGAGGAGTACCTGACCGACGCGATCGGCTACCTCGCCGCGTCGGGCGGGAAGGTCGAGACGGAGCGCGCCGCCGACGGCACCGCGCTGCTCGGCGTGAACACGCCGGCGGACCTCGCCGCGGCGGTCACGTCGCTCCGGCGCCGCATCGTGGGCCGCCACCTCGCGGCCGGCGTGCTCGTCGCCGACCCCGAGAGCACCGTCATCGAGCCCGACGTCGAGATCGCCGCGGGCGCGCGGATCCTGCCGTTCACCTACATCGGGCACGGCTGCAAGATCGGCCCCGAGTGCGTCGTGGGGCCGTTCGCGCACCTGCGCGGCGGCACGGTGCTCGAGAAGGGCGCCCAGGTCGGCAACTTCGTCGAGGTGAAGGCCTCGGTCCTCGCCGCCGGCGTGAAGGCGAAGCACCTCACCTACCTCGGCGACGCCGACGTGGGCGCCGACGCCAACATCGGCTGCGGCACGATCACCGCCAACTACGACGGCAAGCAGAAGCACCGCACGACCGTCGGCGCGGGGGCCCACATCGGCTCGGGCACCGTGCTCGTGGCGCCGGTCACGGTGGGGGCCGGCGCGCGCACGGGCGCGAACGCCGTCGTCACCGCGCGGCACGACGTGCCCGCGGGCGCGACCGTGGTCGGCGTGCCGGCGCGACCGCTCGGCGCCGACGGCAAGGCGAAGCCCGCCGCGGCGGCCGCGAAGGCGAAGTCGGCGCCGGCCGCGGGCGCGAAGAAGGGGCGTGCGTCGTGATCTACGGGAACATCCAGGTCGTCGCGGGCAACGCGAACCCGAAGCTCGCCGACGCGGTCTGCCGCGACCTCGGCATCCCGCGCACGCCGGCGAAGGTCGAGAAGTTCCCGGACGGCGAGATCGACGTCCGCGTCGAGGACCACGTCCGCGGCAACGACGTCTTCGTCGTGCAGTCCACGTGCCCGCCGGTCAACGACAACCTGATCGAGCTGCTCCTGCTCGTGGACGCGCTGCGCCGCGCCTCCGCGGGCCGCATCACCGCGGTCGTCCCGTACTTCGGCTACGCCCGCAAGGACCGCAAGGACGAGGGCCGCGTGCCGATCTCGGCCAAGCTGGTCGCGAACCTGCTCGTGACCGCGGGCGTGCACCGCGTCGTCACGATCGACCTCCACGCGGCCCAGATCCAGGGCTTCTTCGACATCCCGGTGGACCACCTGTACTCGTCGCAGGTGATCTCCGAGCACTTCAAGAAGCTCCAGATCCCCGACCTGATGGTCGTGGCGCCCGACGTCGGCTCCGCGAAGATGGCGCGCGGCTACGCGAAGCGCCTCGGCGGCGACCTCGCGATCATCAACAAGCGCCGCATCAAGGCCGACCAGACCGAGGTCACCGAGATCATCGGCGACGTCGCGGGCCGCAACATCCTGCTCATCGACGACATGATCTCGACGGGCGGCTCGATCACCGAGGCCGCGAAGGCGTGCCGCCGGGCCGGGGCCAAGGACGTCTACATCGCCGCGACCCACGCCGTCCTCTGCGGCCAGGCGCGCGAGAAGCTCGAGTCGTGCGGGGCCAAGGAGGTCGTGTTGACCGACACGATCCCCGTCGACACCGTGGGCGTCGAGACCCTCTTCCACGTGTTGTCGGTGGGCCCGCTGCTCGCCGACGCGATCGACCGCGTCCACCACGAGCGGTCGGTCTCGGCCCTCTTCTCGCGCCGCGAGGAGGGGATGTCGTAGCGCCCGAGGGGCGGCCCCGGGCGCGGCCCGCGCGGGCGGGCTGCGGGGGCGGTCGGCGCTCCCGGGACGCG
>JAEUHO010000072.1 GCA_016795345.1 Planctomycetia bacterium
GTGTAGCCCCAGTCATCCAAGTGCGCGCGGGGGAACGTGCCGCCCTGGTCCACGAGCAACCGACGATGGAGCCACTCGCCCGAGAGAACGAATCCACCGTCGCGCACGCAACGATTGCATGCATCGAGCGCGAACTCCGAGATCATCAGTCGCGCGTGTGCCCCGTAGAACCACGTCTGCCCCTTCTCACCGACGCCGTTCGGGCCAGTGGCGAAGGAGCCGCCGAACTGCACGACGACCGACGACCCGATGGCGATCGCGGTCGTGGACCGCGCACCGTAGGCGAGTTCCCCGAGCAGCGAACGCGTATCCTTCTCGGTGCGGGAGTACACGCCGAACACCGGGTTCGTCTCCCCGAGGAAGCTGGACAGGTTCTTGCCGTCCGCGTTCACCACTGCGATCGACAGCACGCTGTCCACGTTGGTCGGCGCATTCCCCCAGTCGGTGACCCGCCAGTCCAACCCGATGCCGGTGCCGTTGAAGTTGTTCGGCAGTACACGGCCGTAGATCGTGGGCATCTCGGGCCAGACGGCGTCCATCCACTTCTTCCCGCCGTTCAGCCCGAGCGGCTGGGTGATCTCCCCGAGCTTCAGCACGAAACGATCCGGGAGCGACCCGGGGACGCTCAGTTTCGCGTAGGCCTCCTGCAACAGGATCTCGTCGTCGTCGTCGCCGTGATTCTGGTAGTACTCGGCGGCGATCTCGCCACCGACTTGGCCCGCCTTCAGTGCGGCATCCACGCGGAGCACGTTCGCGTTGAAGCCCTTGTGCTGGAAGTCCGTGTCGCCACGGTGGAGCGACTTCAGGTCGCCGTTCTTGGCGTCGGAGAGCAAAAGGCCTAGCTTGCCCTTCGCGGGAAAGACCGTCAGAACGTCCTCGAGGATCGACACCGGCTTCGGGTCGGCGCCTTCCACCGTGTAGTAGCCACCGTCCCCGGAGCGGCGGAAGCCGGTCCCGGGCTCCGAGGGCGAGAACACTCGACTGAACGCTGCGGACCGCCCCCCCGACCCGAATGCGGGAACGTCCACTCTCCCGACGTCGTAGATCCGGTCCACGTCGGCGCGCAGGAACTCGGTGCGCAGGTCCGCCGGCGAGTAGGCACCCCCCTCCCAAGCCGAGGCGGAGCCCTCTCCGGTCCGCATCGTGCTCGCGTACGGAGCCATCATCCCCGACCTCGACCACCCGCCGCCGGACGATGGGGCCCCGGCATCCCCGCCAGGCACCACGATTCGGAGCCCCGTGGCCGGCCCCTCCACGGCGGGCCTGGAGACGGACGCTCCCGCGACCGGCATCCCGCCGATCACCTGAGGGTCGGGCTTCGGCTGCAGGCCGCTCGGGTGGGCCGGCGTGCCGCCCGGGGTAGCGCCGGCCCCGGACTGCGCGCGAAGCGCCTTCACCTCAGCCAGCAACTCGGCGATCTGCTGCTCGAGGGCCTTGGCCTCGTCGGACGTGATTCCGCCCGCGCCGGGGGAGGCAGCCGGAAGCGGCGGATCCGCGAAGACTCGTGGGGCGCCCGCCAACGCGACGACGAGAACGAGACACACGGTCCACCGGCACGTGCCCATGACGGGACTCCCGCGTCACGCCGCCGCCTCGCGACGTGTCGCCAGCCCCTTACACGGAGCCCGAGTCCATGGCCCGCCACCCGTGCAGACACGGACAGTGCGTCCCGCTTCGAGGCGCGCGCATGGCGCGCTGCATCGCGAGGAGAGGGAGTGCGTGGCGAGACGCCGTTCGGCGCCCCCCGCCCGCCTACTCCTCCTCCTCGCGCAGGCGCGCGAGGACGGAGTAGTCCTCGAGGGTCGAGGTGTCGCCCGCGACCTCGCGGCCCGCCGCCACGTCGCGGAGCAGGCGGCGCATGATCTTGCCGCTGCGCGTCTTCGGGAGCGCGTCGGTGAAGCGCACGTCGGCGGGCCGCGCGAACTTCCCGATCTCGTGCTCGACGCGGTGCCGCAGCGCGTCCCGCAGCCCCTCCGACGGGCTCTGCCCCTGCTTCAGCGTCACGAACGCGCAGACCGCCTCGCCCGTGGTGGGGTCGGGCCGCGCGACGCACGCGGCCTCCGCGACCGCGTCGTGGCCCACGAGCGCCGACTCGACCTCCATCGTCGAGAGGCGGTGCCCCGACACGTTCAGCACGTCGTCCACGCGCCCGAGGATGCGCAGGTAGCCGTCCTTCGGGTCGCGGACCGCGCCGTCGCCGGTCAGGTAGACGGGCGCGCCGGGCCGGCTGAAGCGGTCCCAGTACACCTCGCGGTGCCGCGCGTCGTCCCGCCACAACGTGCGCATCATCGCGGGCCACGGCCGCCGGAGCACGAGGAGCCCGCCCGCCCCGTCGGGCACCTCCTTGCCGTGCGCGTCCACGACGGCCGCCTCGATCCCCGGCAGGGGCAGGGTGGCGCTGCCGGGCCGCGTCGGCGTCGCGCCGGGCAGCGGCGAGACGAGGATCATCCCCGTCTCGGTCTGCCACCACGTGTCCACGATCGGGCAGCGGTCGCCGCCGATGACGCGGCGGTACCACGCCCACGCCTCGGGGTTGATGGGCTCGCCCACCGAGCCGAGCAGCCGCAGGCTCGACAGGTCGTGGCGCTGCGGCCACGCGTCGCCGAGGCGCATGAACGCCCGGATCGCCGTGGGCGCGGTGTAGAGCACCGTCACGCGGTGCCGCGCGACGAGGGACCAGAAGCGGTCCGGCGCCGGGTGCGCGGGCGCGCCCTCGTACATCACCGTCGTCACGCCGTTCAGGAGGATGCCGTACACCACGTACGAGTGCCCGGTCACCCACCCGACGTCCGCCGTGCACCAGAACACGTCGTCGGGCCGCAGGTCGAACACCCAGCGCGCCGTCGCCCACGTCCCGACCATGTAGCCGCCGGTCGTGTGCAGGATGCCCTTCGGCTTCCCGGTGGTGCCCGACGTGTAGAGGATGAACAGCGGGTGCTCCGCCGGCAGGCTCGCCGCGGGCACGAACGACGGCGCGTGCGCGCGCTCCTCGTGCCACCACCGGTCGCGGCCCGGCGTCCACGCGACCTCCGAGCCCGTGCGCCGCACGACGAGCACGTGCCGCACGCACGCGAGGCCCGCGACGGCCTCGTCCACGGCGGGCTTGAGCGGCACCTCCTTGCCGCGCCGCCAGCCGCCGTCGGCCGTCACGACGACGCACGCGCCCGCGTCCTCCACGCGCCCGCGCACGGCGGGCGCCGAGAACCCGCCGAAGATCACGGTGTGCACCGCGCCGATCCGGGCGCACGCGAGCATCGCGGCCGCGGCCTCGGGCACGAGGGGCAGGTAGATCGCGACGCGGTCGCCGCACCGCACGCCGAGCGACGTCAGCACCGCCGCGAACCGGCACGTCTCCTCGAGCAGCCGCCGGAACGACCAGCGCACGACCTCGCCCGGCTCGCCCTCCCACAGGATCGCCGTGTGGTCGCCGCGACCCGCGGCGACGTGCCGGTCGAGCGCGTTCGCGCACAGGTTCGTCTCGCCGTCGGCGAACCACGTCACCGCGGGCGGCGGCGCGCCGACGACGTGCCCGAACGGCTTCGTCCAGTGCAACTCCCGCGCGAGGCGGCCCCAGAACGTGCCCGGGTCGGCCTTCGCCTCGGCCGCGAGCGCGCGGTAGGCCTCCATCCCCCGCACGTGCACGGCGTCGGCGACGGGCGGGAACGAGCGGCCCTCGACGAGGAGGCTCTCGATCTCGTGGCGGCGGTCGGTCATGGGCGGGGGCTCCGGGACGCGATGGTAGCGCCCCCCCGGCGCGGCACGCGAGGCCCGGCGGCCGCCGCCCGCGCGACGGCGCGGGGCGCCGGCCCCCGCGCGGGCCTCCGCTCCCCCCCATCGACCGCGGTCGGTACGCTGCACGTCCCCGCCACGGAGCCTCCCATGCCCGGCCTCCTCGACCGCGACAAGCTCTTCGTCCGCGAACACGTCGGCATGTTCAAGGCGCGCAACGCCTACGACCTGCTCGACCCCGCGAGCCAGGCCGTCGTGGGCCGGGCCGAGGAGAAGGTCTACGGGTTCTTCCGCAAGCTCATGAAGTTCACGAGCTGGAAGACGATGATGTCGTTCACGATCTACTTCCACGACGCGTCGGCCGCCGACGGCGTGGTGCTGACCGTGCACCGGCCGTTCACGTGGTTCCGCTCGGTGGTGACCGTGACGGACGCGGCGGGCAAGGTGATCGGGCGGTTCCGCCAGAAGCTGATGGCGATCGGGCCGAAGATGTGGATCCTCGACGCCGCGGGCAACGAGATCGGGATGCTGAAGGGCGACTGGATCGGCTGGAACCTGCAGGTGGTGGACAAGGCCGAGCGGCCGCTGGCGACGATCACGAAGAAGTGGGCGGGCGTCGGCAAGGAGCTCTTCACGTCGGCCGACAACTACATGATCGACCTCTCCGACGAGGTGACCGACCCCGACATGCGGCGGCTCCTCTTCGCGGCCCCCATCACGGCCGACATGGTCTACAAGGAGTACAAGGGCTGACGTCTCGCCGCGCGCCCGGCCGCCGCGGTCACGGGCGCGGCGCTCACGGGCGGAGCGACACGACCGCGACCGGCGCGTCGTCGGCGAGCCGCACGGCCCGCGCGACGGCGCCGACGCGCACGACGTAGGCGCCCGGCGGCAGGCCGACCAGCGCGCCGCGCCCGGTCGCGGGCCACGGAACCGCATGCGGCGGGACCGGCGGCCCCGACGACCACACGCCGGGCGAGGGGAGCTCGACGGCCAGCTCGAGGCGGCGGTCCGCGCGGCCGGGGCCCGCGTCGACCTCGATGCGGCCGGGGAGCGACGGGCCCGCGGGGACCACGTCGCCGCGCCAGGGGAGCCACGCGACACCGAACGAGGGGTGCCAGGCCGTGAGCGTGTCGGCCGCGGGCAACGGGACGGGCGCGCGATCGAGGCCGGGAAACACGAGGGCCGAGAAGCCCCGCTCGCGGGCCGGGCGCACGGCGAGCGCGCGGACGGTGGTGAGGTCGAGCCGGCCGGGCGCGAGCACGGTGCCGTCGGGCACGGGCCGCCCATCGACGACGGGCCGTCCCGCGACCGGCTGTCCGCCGGGAACGGGGTCGTAGACCACGTCGCGCGCGAACGGGTCCACGTGCACGTGGAACGGGACGCCGTCGGCGAGCCCGAGGACGTGCAACGCGACGGCGGGCACGTGCGGCAGCACGAGGTCGTCGCCGTCGAGCTCGAACTCCCACCGCCCGCTCGGGCGCACCCACGCGAAGGCCGCGAACGTCGCGTCGTCCCACGGCGGCGGATCGGTCGGGTCGAGGATCGCGACCAGCGTGGCCCCGCCGCTGCGTTCGACCCACGGCCGGCCGTCCGCGCGGCGGAACCGCACCCGTCGCAGCGCCTCGGGCGCGAGGTCGCGCGGGCGCGGCATCGGGCCGTCGGTCTCGGCGCCCGCCGCGAACGGGTCCGGGCGCGGGTCGCGCCAGGCGTTCGTCTCGAACGGGATGTGATCCGGGTTCGACCACCCGTCGTCGGGGAGCACGACCGGCTCGGGGACGAACGCGGCGAGGGTCGTGCGCCAGCCGCTCGGGGGCCCGTGGGGCGCGCCACGACGGCGGACCCATCGCTCGAGCACGTCGCGGAAGCCGGCGGGGAGGTCGGGTACGGCGTCGAGCGCGAACAACGCGTCGTCGTCCATGGCGAGGAGCGTCTCGATCGCGGCCTCCGCGGCGCCGCGCGGGAGGTTCGGGTCGAGGAGGCGGCGCACGAGCGCGACGAGGGCGGGCCCGCCGTGCGCCGCGAGGACCTCGCCGAGGACGCAGGGCGCGTGGGGGTCCGCCGAGAAGCGCGCGAGGAGGAACGGCACCGCGGCCGGGTCGCGCAGCTCCGCGAGCCGCAGCCACGGCCGGCGCGCGTCGGCGGACCCGTTCGCCGCGGTCGGCCGCTGCGCGCGGCACGCGGCGACGAGCCGCGCGACCTCGCCCGCGTCCGTCGGCGCGGCGGCGCGCGCGCGCCGCGGCGTCCGCGCGTCGAGCGCGACCACGCCCGCGAGCGCGGCGGCGAACACGAGCGCCGTCCGGGCGGCGGCGGCGGACAGGCCCTGCCTTCCCATCGCCACGAGCCTACCCCGGCGCCGCGTCAGCGGAAGGCGAAGTCGCCGGACGGGACGGACCAGTCGGGGCCGAAGAAGCCCGCCGCGAGGACGCCCGCGTCGCCCTTCGTCAGGAGGTCGGGCGACAGCACGACGAGATCGGGGATCCCGACGCCGCTCGTGAAGACCGGCAGGCGCTCCGTCAGCCGGAGCCCCGCCGGGCCCGTGCCCGCGACGACGCCGACCAGGCCGTCCGGGTCGCCGCGCATCGGCCGGACGAACAACGTCGCGAGCGCGTCGCCCTCGAGCCGCCGCTCGCCGATCACGACGGACCCGCGCCGCACGGCGACGGGCCCGTCGCCGAGGAGCACGGTCCACGCGGCGTTCATCTCCGCGTGGCCGTAGAGGATGACGTTGCGGCCCGCGAACCGCGCGGGGTCGAAGGCCACGTCGTCCACGACCTCCGTCGTGCCGTTGCCGCGGACGTACCACGTCTCCGCGTCGCACCGGGCCTTGCGTGCCGCCCACGCGACCTCGTCCGGCGTGCCCCGCGTGCCCACCACGAGCACGAAGCGGCGGTCGAACGCGGCCTTGAACGTCCCCGTGACGCGGCCGCCCTTCTCGCCCGGCGTCCACGCCGCCACCGCGCGCCAGGCGCCGTCGCGGCGCTCGAGGCGCACCACGGGCAGCGTCGCGCCCGCGGGCTCGAGCCCACGGAGCTCGGTGCCGTCGAGCGTCACGTCCACGGGGCCGGCGCCGCCGAGGAACTCGAGGTCGAGGGCGAGCGCGCGGACGTTCTCGGTGGTGCCGACGAACCGCCGCTGCCCGGCGACGCGCTCGAGGCGCACCCGGCTCGGCACGCGCGCGCGCTCCTGCGCTCGGACCTCGACCCAGAAGGCGTGGCGCGCGACCGCGGGGTCGGGGGTCGTGAAGTCGACGACGGGGACCTCGTGGTGCGCGGGCAGGCGGCGGCGGCCGAACAGCGCCCACATCGGCGGCCAGTCCACGCAGTCGGCGCCCGGCGCGTCGGAGGCGTCCCACCAGTGGCCGGCGCCGGGCTGCTCGTGCGCGTGCAGGTCCGCGACGATCGGCGCGAGGACCTTGCGCATCTCGCGGGCCTCGGCCACGGGGACGTTGTCGTCGGCGTCGCCGTGCAGGACGTACACCGCCGACCTCGCGAGGTTCGTGGCGTACGCGGTCGTGTCGCTCGGGCTGGCCGCGCGCGCGAGCATCGCCGCGACGGCGCCGTCGGGGGCGGGGACGCCGCCGCCGTACGTCGCGAACGAGCGCCAGCCGGCGCTCGGGGCGATCGCGGCGAAGCGGTCGGGGAACAGGACGCCGAGCTGCCACGTGCCGTGGCCGCCCATCGAGTGGCCGGTGAGGTACACGCGCGACGGGTCCACGACGTACCGGTCCCAGGCGAGCCGCAGCACGTCCAACGCGTCCCAGCGGCCCCAGTCCTCCCAGTCGAAGCCGAACGGCCGGCGGTTCGTCGGGCACACGATCGCGTCGAACGCGCGCGGGCCGTACGCGCGGGCCTGCGCCAGCGCCTCGACGCTCGCGCCGTGCAGCGAGAGCACCAGCGACAGCGCGCGGCCCGACGTCGGCGGGCGCACGGCGTAGTACTGCACGCTGCCGTCCACGTCGCTCTCGTAGGTCTCGCGCCGGACCTCGTCGCGCGCGCGGACCGCGACCTCGAGCTCGAGCCGGCGGCCGGGCCTCGCGTCGGAGGCCGGGGTCGGCGTCGCGTCGCCGGGGCCGGCGAGGTCGACGCGCAACGCGAGCTTGTCGCCCTCCGGGACGACGACGGGCGGGAGCCCGACGGGGAGCTTCGCGACGGAGTACGGCGCGACGACGGCGGGGCGGCTCGAGACGGCGCCGGGCTGCGCGGGCCACGACGCGTGGAGGACGCCGCGGAACGGCGTCGGGCCGGCGTTGACGACGACCACGGCGCCGACGCCCGACGCGACGCCGTCGCGCCCGCCGCGGACGAGGTCGGGCAGCGTCGCGTCGGCGGCCGAGAGGAAGACGTCGGCGGGCGGCGCGACGAGCCGCGCGCGGAACGTGCCGCGCGACGCGCGGAACAGCAGCTCGTTGTCGCCCTTGCGGAGCACGACCGGCAGCCGCAGGTGGCCCGCCGCGTACGGGTCGCCCGGCCGCAGCTCGCCGTTCACGTAGACGAAGTCGTGGCCGACGCCGTGCAGCAGCCAGACGCGTTCGGCCTCCGACGCGACCCGGAACGAGAGGTAGGCGCCCTTCGTTGCGACGTCGCCGGCGAAGACGCCGTCGGCGTTCGCGCTCACCTTGGTCCAGCGGCGCATGGTGCCGTCGGGCAGCTCGAGCTCGGCGCCCGACCGCGACGCGTGCCAGGTGCCCGCGACCCACTCGGCCTCCACCGCGTCGGTGTGGACGAGGCTGCGCGACGACCGGCCGACGCGTTCGACCCGCAGCGCGTCGCGCAGGACGATCTCGTCGGCGGCGGGGGCGGGCGCGGCGTCCTCCGCGCGCGCGGCGGGGGCGAACGCGAGCCCCCCGGCAAGGACGCCGAGGGCGAGCCGGCGGTGGAGCGGGCGGGCGGTGCGGGCGGCGAGGAGGCGCATCCCCCGAGGGTACGGGCCCCGGCCCCGACGCCCCGGCCTCCCTGCCACCTCCCTGTCGCCACCCCATCGCCGCCCTGACCGGCGACGGGTCGGCCGCGCCGCGGCCCATCGGGGTCGGCTCCGCGGACGGCGGCTCCCCGAGGCGGACGCCCCCCCGGGTACGCGAGGCCCGGTCGCCGGCAGGGCTGCGGGGACCGGGCCCGGGCGCGCCGGACGGTGGTCCCGGGGACCGGGTCCCCGGGGAGGGCCCGTCGATCGCGGAATCAGCCGCATTCCGCAGGTCCCCCGTGGGGTAAGGACCTCTACGGTCCTACCTTTGCAATCAGGACGGGACCGACCCTGTCGGGACCCGCCATGACGACCCCCCGTCTCTCGATGTCGCCCCCTTCGCCTGGGGCGGCTTCGTGGGGTGCGGATCTGGTCGGATCGGCGCAACTCCTTGTGGCAAAAAGGGCTACGAGGTCGCGCCGGGACTTGACGAGCCCCCATCGTTCGGTATCATCGAGTAAATCGCACCGGCGAAGTACGATAACTCCCGCGACGGGTTCCTGCGTGGAATCCTCCGCGGGGGGCCGCGGAATCTAGCCCCCATGTTCCGAATCACCCGACTCGCCGACTACGGCATCCTGCTCATGAGCTATCTCGCGACGGATCGCCGTGGCCAGGTCCACACCGCGCGCGACGTTTCCGGTGCGACGGGCGTCCCGCTGCCGACCGTCAGCAAGATCCTCAAGGCGCTGGCCCGGGCCGGCCTCCTGGCGTCGCACCGCGGCGTCGGCGGCGGGTTCGCGCTGGCCCGCGAGGGCAAGAGCATCACCGTCGCCGACGTGGTGACGGCCATCGAGGGCCCCATCGCCCTGACGGCCTGCCTGTCGCCCGACCGCGAGTCCTGCACGGTCGAGAACTCCTGCCCCGTCCGGCCCAACTGGGAACGGCTCAACGACGCGGTCCGCACCGCGTTGCAGAGCATCTCGGTTGCCGAGATGGTGGTGCCCCGTTTCCCCACCTCCTCCACGTCGCGTCCGCAGGGCGGCGGCACCGGCGCGATGGCGCCGTCGCCGTCGTCCGTCGGCAGCCCCGACCCGCGCTGACGCCCCTCGACCGCCCCCGATGACCGATCGAACGCCCCCGCCCGCCCCCGCCGCGCCTCCGCAGGACGACGCGCTCGCGCGCGCGACGACGGGCGAGTACCGCTGGGGGTTCGTCACCGACATCGCCTCGGAGAGCGCCGCGCGCGGCCTCTCCGAGGACGTCGTGCGGTTCATCTCGGCGAAGAAGGGCGAGCCCGCGTGGCTGCTCGAGTGGCGGCTGAAGGCGTACCGCCACTGGCTGACGATGAAGGAGCCGACCTGGGCGAAGGTCGGCTACCCGCGGATCGACTACCAGGACATCATCTACTACTCGGCGCCGAAGAGCGCGGCGGACAAGCCGAAGAGCCTCGCCGAGGTCGACCCGGAGCTGCTCGCGACCTACGAGAAGCTGGGCATCCCGCTCAAGGAGCGCGAGGCCCTGGCCGGCGTCGCCGTGGACGCGGTGTTCGACTCGGTCAGCGTCGCCACGTCGTTCAAGGGCAAGCTGGCCGAGCTGGGCATCGTCTTCTGCTCGTTCAGCGAGGCCGTGCGCGAGCACCCCGAGCTCGTGCGGAAGTACCTCGGGTCGGTGGTGCCGACGGGCGACAACTTCTTCGCGGCGCTCAACTCGGCCGTGTTCTCCGACGGCTCGTTCGTCTACGTGCCGAAGGGCGTGCGCTGCCCCATGGAGCTCTCGACATACTTCCGCATCAACGCGGCCGACACCGGCCAGTTCGAGCGGACGCTGATCGTCGCGGACGAGGGCGCCTACGTCAGCTACCTCGAGGGCTGCACGGCCCCGAAGCGCGACACGAACCAGCTCCACGCCGCCGTGGTCGAGCTCGTGGCCCTCGACGACGCCGAGATCAAGTACTCGACGGTCCAGAACTGGTACCCCGGCGACAAGGACGGCAAGGGCGGCATCTACAACTTCGTGACGAAGCGCGGCGCCTGCCGCGGCCGCCGGAGCAAGATCTCCTGGACGCAGGTC
>JAEUHO010000075.1 GCA_016795345.1 Planctomycetia bacterium
TCGGATCACAACCCCACGCAAGGCCAGGGAACCAGATCCCAAGCGCCTCTCGGGTCTTCAACCAGACCCAGCACACCCAAGACCCGGACCCGGAAGAGCCAGACCGTCAGAATTCCGCGGATCCAGATCAGCGCTTACACCCGGCGACGAGCGCCGCGAGCCCGAAGAGGAACGCGCCGCCCACGAGGCCCCACGCCATCGGGTAGGCCACCGGCGTCAGCCGCCGGTCCGCGACCGCATCGATCCCGAGGAACTCCGCGAACGCGCCCAGCGGGTGCGCCGCACCGCGCGGGCGATGGGCGGGCAGCCATACGAGCCCGGCCCACGCGGCCGCGAGCATGCCGACCGCGCCGAGGGCCGCGAGCACCGGCTTCGGCTCGACGGGCGGCGCGTCCGTCGGGCCCGGGGCCGATGAGCCGTCTCGATGGGGCAGACTCATGGTTCGCACACCGCTCCGCGGGGAGGCTCGCGAGGGAGGCTCCCCGAGCCACATGGTATCCCGCGGACCCGATCGCCGACCCGCCGACCGCCGGGGGCTCGCCTCGTTCCACTCGGGTCATGGTGTACACGTGTCGGCGGCCCGGATCCGGGTCTCGAGCTCGGCGATCTGCTGCAGGACGTCTGCCCACGTGGGCGGCTCGTCGGAGAACATGCTCCTCATCGCGGCGTAGTCGGTGGAGAGCGCGGTCTCCAGGCGACCACGGGCCGTGATCTCGATCGTCCCACGCCGGAACGCGGCGTCGTCGACGTTGCTCGTCCGGGATCGCGACTGCTTGCAGTCGCAGACGCGGCGGAGGAGGGGCTCGTCGGCGATCGCGTTCGCCGCGACCTCCGACGAGGCCATCGCCGCGAGATCGGAGACGTGGCGGGAGTTCCGAACCCGGACCGCCCCGGCTTGCGCGTCCGCCTTCCGCGTCCGCGCGTTCTCCGCGTGGAGGATGGTCGCCTTCTCCCAGAACGTCCGTTCCGCCGTGAGGACCGGCACGTCGAACGGGCCCCCGAGCGCCGCCTCGGGGCGGGCCTGCGCCGCGTAGGCGAGGATCGGACGCAGGCCCCACGGCTCCCGGTCGGAGCGAGCCCCGAACTCGAGACGAACCGTCGGCGCGACCTACCCGGTCGCGGTCCCGAACGGCGTCGGGTACGCGAACAACAGCGTGCTCGGGTCGTCGGGGGCGGGGATCAGCCAGTCGGACCCACCAAGGCGCGAGACGAAATCGCGTTCCAACGCGTCGCGGAGCTCGCCGCTCACGAACTCGTCGCATCGCTGCCCGAGCGCCGTCAGGTGACGCTGGGCCTCGGACCTGCTCATGCCCGGATCCGGATGCCGACCTCCGAAGACCGCGGGGTCGATCGTGAGGTCGATGTCCTCCGAGAACCGCTGGATGAGCCCGAACGCCTTCGCGAGCGAGGTTCCGCCCTAGAACACGACGGCCGGCTCGCCGGTGGTCGAAGCGGGCGGGTACAGGTGGAAGATCCGGTGGAGCGCGAAGCAGACCCAGGCGTCCTTCTCGACGATCTCGACCGCCACGGGTCTCGGCAGGACCCCGCGCGGGTCGGACGCGACCGAGGTGAACAGGGACCTCCGATCCGCGGTGCTCGGCGTGGCGATCGTCTCCATCCGCGCACCTCCCCCGCGCCGCACCGCGGCGCGTCAGTCCGCCCGTAGCAGCCGAGCGAGCACGCGTCGCTGCGCCTCCGTCGCGCTCGGAGCGAGACGTCGCAGGTGCCGGAGGTCGACGTCGGACAGCGTGCGCCGCAGGCGATCGAGCACGGGCGCGTCGGCTGCCTCCGGTCCGAGCACCCGCAGGGCCTCCAGCACGGTCCCCGCGACGGTGCCCGCTCCGGCGAGTCGTCGGGCGGTCACATGGCGGAACGCGATCCGAAGCCCGAGGACCGCGAGTCGACGCGAGGGGCCGTCGGTCAGGTACGTGGCCGAGGCCGGCACCTGGGTCGACAGCCCGAGGACGTGCAGCGCCCCTTCGCCGGCGATCTGCACGCGACTTCCCGTTCGACGCGCGATCGCCGCCGCGATCACGTCGACCGACGGCGGCACCGGCCCGAAACGTGCGCGTCGAGCCGGCCGGTCATAGAGTCCCTGCGCGAGTCGTCGGATCTCGCCGGCGCGGTGGAGGCGATGGAGCGCGGCGTCGATCGCGCGGCGGCCCCCGAGGTCCTGGAAGTCCGACGGGATCCAGACGGCGTCGGAGCCGCGTCGGCGGACGCGATCCAGGATCCTCGGTGTGGTTCGGGGCGCTTCCATGCGAAGGAAAAATAGCAGAAAAATCCTTCGCTGCGCGACGTGCGTTCGCACCGATTGCTCGTAAATACTTGCAAATAAGCAACTTACGGATGATTCGATCGCGTCGATGTCGTGGTCTGCCTTGCGTGATGTATATTGGCGGAAGTGACAGACTCTGGCATCCGCCCTCACCCGAGAGGCACGGGACCGCGATGAGCACGCTCTCCTCGACCCGCGAGCACCTCCGCCTCAGCCAGGAGCAGTGGGCGCGACTGATGGGCGTCGCGCGATCCACCGTCTCCGCCTGGGAAGGCGGCGTCGCCGAGCCGCCGCCTGCCGTCCTGGCCGCATACCGGAAACTGCAGGAACTCCTCCAGCGCGGGAACTTCGCGGAGATCGAGGCGACCCGTGAACACTTGCTCGGGATCGTCGCGCGAGCGGAGCGGGAGGCGGAGCGCCTCAACCGCGGTCGACTCGGTTCCAGTCCCGTCGTGAAGCTCGTGGCCGTCAGCGCCGCAGCGATCGCGATCGGCCTTCTCCTGGGCTATCTGTTCCGCGACGACCAGGCCTGACGCCCGAGGGCCGCCTGCCCTCTCCTCCCCCCGCACCCCCCACCCATCCCGGAGCGGGACGCCGTCCCTCGAGGGGCGTCGGACGACGGGACGCCCCACGTGGCGCGGTGCCGCGACCGCGCGCCGAGGCCGGCCCTCAGGGGAGGTGCGGCTCGAGGTCGGCGAGGAGGTCGGCGAAGGCCTCTTCGTCGCGGACGGTCTCGCGCAGCGTCTCCGCGAGCAGCGTGGCGAAGCTCGTGCGCGCGCGGCGCACGAGCGCGGCCAGCGTGTTGCCCTCGCGTTCGAGGCGCGCGCCGAGGTCGGGCTCCGGCGTGCCGCCGCCGCGGAGGAGGCTGCGGATCACCTCGGCCTGGTCCTCGCTCCGCTCCGCGAGCCGGCGGAGCGCGGCCTCGACCGCGGTCTCGACGAGGGCGCGGTCGAGGTCGGCTTCCGCGGGGTCGAGCACGCGCGCGCGCAGGCCCTGGAGCACCTCGGGGTCGGCCCAGCCGGGCGCGTTGCGCTTCTGCGCGCGGCGGTGGTCGACCCAGTCGCACGTGAACCGGAACAGCTGCATCTTCAGCCACGAGCGGAACGAGCGCTGGCGGGCGACGTCGCGGGAGAGCCAGCCGTGCTCCACGGCCGCAGCCAGGTAGGCCTGCACGACGTCCTCGGCCTCGTCGTCGGCGCGGTCCTCGCCGACGAGGCCGCGGAGCAGCCGCGCGACGTAACGGCGCATCGCGGGGGCGTAGGTGGTCGCGAGGTGGGTCCACGCGGCCTCCCAGCGGGGGTCGTCGGCGCGCGACGGGGGCGGCAGCAGCGAGCGCCGCGTCTCGATGGAGAGGAGGAGGGCGCGCGGCGCGAGGCGATCGCGGCGGTCGGGCGCGGGGGACGTCGAATCCACGGCGACTCCGAGGCGGGGGACCCGCGGACGGCGCAGGGGAGTGTGGCATACTCCGCCGCCGTCGACCCGCTCCCGCGCCCCCGAGACCTCGACGTGCTCCTCGGCCCGTACCGCCTGTTGGACGTGCTCGGCGAGGGCGCGATGGGCACGGTGTACCGCGCCGAGCCGCAGGACGGCGCACCCGCCGGGTTGCCCTCGGTCGTCGCGGTGAAGCTGCTGCACCTCGAGGCGCCGACGCCCGGGCGGGAGGCCGCGGCGTCCGTCGCCGAGGACCGCCGTCGGCGGTTCGAGCGCGAGGCCCGCATCGGGCGGACGGTGCGGGACGCGCGCGTGATGCGGGTGTTCGACGGGTTCGAGGTCGTCCACGAGGGGCGGCGGCGGTGGGCGCTGGTGCTCGAGCACGTGCCGGGCACGCCGCTCTCGGAGCCGCTGGCGGCGGAGGGACGGCTGCCCGAGGCGCTCGCCCTCCACGTGGCCGCCGAGGTGTGCCGTGGGCTGGCCGCGCTCCACGCCGAGGGCGTGGTCCACCGCGACCTCAAGCCGTCGAACGTGATGCTCACGCCCGACGAACGCGTCGTCATCGTGGACCTCGGCGTGGCGCGGCTGTCCGACGCGTCGGACGCGCTCACGGGCACCGGCGAGTTCGTCGGCACGGTGCGGTACGCCGCACCGGAGCAGTTCGAGGGCCGCGACCGCGTCGGGCCGGCGGCCGACCTCTTCTCGCTCGGCGTCGTCCTGTACGAGGCGTTGGCCGGCGCGCCGCCGTTCCCGGCACCGGACCTCGGCGCGTTGCTGCGACGACTGGCGATGGGGCGTCCGACGCCGCTCGGCGCGTCGGTGCCGGGCCTCGCGCCGTGGGTGGAGGCGCTCGTGGACCAGCTCCTCGACCGCGATCCCGACGCGCGGCCCCGCTCGGCCCTCGAGGTGCTCGAGGCCCTGCGGCACGGTCGCGCGAGCCGGTGGTGGCGGACGGTCGGGCGCGAACGGCTGCGGCGGCCCGCGCGGCTGCGCCTGCGCGTCGACCGCGCCACCGCGTTCACCGGGCGCGCGGCGGAGCGGGCACGGCTCCGTGCGCAGCTCGAGGCGGCGGGGCGCGGCCGCGGCCGGCTCGTCTTCCTCCGCGGCCCCGAGGGCGCCGGGGCCTCGCGTCTCCTCGACCAGGCCCTCGTGGACGCGACGGAGGTGCTCGCCGGCGCGGGGGTCGCCTGCGGCGGCACGCTCGGCGGCGGCACGGACCTCGTCGCGGCGGTGGCCGACCTGCGCCGCGACCTCGGGGGCGGCGCCGACGCGGAGCCCACGGAGGTCGCCGCGCGGGCCGCGCACGCGGCGCTCGCGGCGGAGCTGCGCGCGGCCGCGCGCGAGCGACCGTGGCTCGTCGCGCTCGACGGGGTCGAGACCGCGCTGCCGGGCGCGGTGGACCTCCTCGTCGCGCTCGCGCACGCCGTCCGCGACCGGCCGGTCCTGCTGCTCGCGACCCTCGCCTCCGGCACGGCGGGCGACCGCGCCCTCGCCGCGATCCCGTCGGACGTGCCGTTCGAGGTCGTCGAGCTCGGGCCGCTCCCGCCGTCCGACCTCGAGGCCCTGCTCGCGGCGCGCCTCGGCAGCGCGGCGCTCGCGCGCGACCTCCTCGCGCCGCTCGACGGCGCCATCGACGGCCTCCCGGGCGAGGCGTTGCTCCTCGTGGACGGTCTCGAGCGCTCGGGGGCGTTCGCCACGTCCCCCGACGGGACCGTCACGCGGCGCGACCGTCCGCTCCTCGAGAGCGCGGTGCGCCTGCCCCACGCCGCCGAGGAGCAGCTGCGCCGTCGCCTCGACGCGCTGCCCGCGGCCGACCGCGAGCTGCTCGACGCAGCCGCCGTGCTCGGCCCGTCCGTCGAGCCGGCGCTCGTCGCGGCGATCCTCGGCTTGCAGCCCCTGCGCGTCGTCCGCGACCTCGCGCGGCTCGCCCGCGCCACGGGCTGCCTGCGCGGGGCGGGCCGTCGTTTCGTCTTCGTGTCCGCGGGCACGCTGCAGGGCGTGCGCCGCGACGTGCCCGAGCCCCTCGTGCGGGCCCTCCACGCGGGGGCGCTCCGGGCGCTCGCGACCGACGAGGCGCTCGCCGGCGGCGAGGACCTCGAGCTGCTCCGCGCGCGGCATGCGCTAGGTGCGGGCGACCGCGAGGCCCTGACCGCGTCGTTGCCGGCGGCGCTCGGGCGCCTCGAGACCGCGGGCGCGCTGGTGGCGGCGGCGGAGCTCCTGCGGCGCGCGCTCGACGAACCCGAGCTCCTCGACCGCGAGGCCCGGCTCGAGGCGCTGCTGCGGCTCTCGGACCCGGCGCGGTACCGGGCCGGCTTCGTCGACTTCGACGCGCGCCTGGCCGAGGCCCACGCGCTCTCCGAGGGACGGCCCGCGGCGCGCGCGGTCGTGCTGCAGCGGCAGGCGGTCCTCGCGCTCGAGCGCGGCGACCTCGCGGAGGCGACCGCGCGCCTCGACGACGCGGAGCGCGCGGCGGCGGCGGGTGATGCCGCGGCGGGCCCGCTGCTGCCCGCGCTGGGGCGGCTGCGCGCGCGCATCGCGCGGGCGGCGGGGCGGCACGACGAGGCCCTGCGCCTCCTCGAGGCGCATCTCGCGCGGCTCCGCGCCGCCGGCGCACCGGTCGTCGAGCAGGCGCTCACGCTGTACGCCATCGGGGTCGCGGTCCGCGGCGGCGCGGCGCCGCAGGACGCACGCGGGCCGCTGGAGGAGGCGCTGCGGCTCGCGCGCGAGGCCGGCAACGTGCCGCTCGAGGTGGACGCGCTCAACAGCCTCGCGTTCTTCCCGTTCCGCGAGGGCGACACGGCGGCGGCCCGCGTGCTCCAGGAACAGGCCCTCCACCTCGCGGTCCGGACGGGCCGCCGCACGACCGAGGCCCTGGTGCGCGGCAATCTCGGCCGGACGCGGATGCAGGCCGGCGACCTCGAGGGCGCGCTCGAGGAGGCGCTGCGCGCCGAGGAGCTGATGCGCACGCACGGCGACGCGCCGGGCCTGCGGGGCGTCCTCCGGCTGGTGGTGCAGCTCCGGGCCCAGCGCGGGGAGCTGGCCCAGGGACGCGAGGCCCTGCGCGTGTTGCTCGCGCTCGACGCCCCGGGGACGCCCGCCGAGGCC
>JAEUHO010000077.1 GCA_016795345.1 Planctomycetia bacterium
TCGGATCACAACCCCACGCAAGGCCAGGGAACCAGATCCCAAGCGCCTCTCGGGTCTTCAACCAGACCCAGCACACCCAAGACCCGGACCCGGAAGAGCCAGACCGTCAGAATTCCGCGGATCCAGATCAGCGCTTACACCAGAAGGCCATCGCGGCGAACGCGGCCCAGAGCAGCAGCATGATGACGCTTTCGAGCGTGATGTAGAGCGCGAGCACGGGGAGGGTCATGGGATCTCCAAGGGGGCTGCCGGTACCCGCCGGCAACCACGGGGGGGGGGACCTCCAGAATGCCCCCACCCCGGGGGGCGGGCAAGCGAGCCGAGGAATTGCCGGGGGGGCCCCGGGGGGACGGCCCTCCCACGCCGGGGCCCACGCCCCCCGCGGGCGAGCGGGCCTCGCGGTCCCGGGAGGCCGACCGCGACCGTCAGCGGGCGCGGCGGATCACGAGGAGGCGTTCGCGCGTGAACGAGCGGACCGCCTCGGCGACGCCCTCGCGGCCGAGGCCGGAGGCGCGTTCGCCGCCGTAGGGCATCGTGTCGACGCGGAACGTGGGCGCGTCGTTGACGATCACCGCGCCGACCGTGAGGCGGCGCTCGGCGTCGAGCACGGCATCGAGGTCGGCGGTGAAGACGGCGGCCTGCAGGCCGAAGTCGGCGTCGTCGGCGCGGGCGAGGCCGTCGGCGAAGGTGTCCACGGCGTCGAGGGTGACGACGGGCCCGAAGACCTCCTTGCGGTGGACGTCGGCGTCGGCCGGCGCGCCCTCGACCACCATGGGCGGCAGCACGCGGCCGCGGCGCGCGCCGAACCGCGTGACGCGCGCGCCGTCGCGTTCGGCGGCGGCGACCCACGCCTCGACGCGTTCGGCGGCCTCGTCGGAGATCAGCGGGCCGACCATCGTCGCGGGGTCGGCGGGGTCGCCGGTGCGCGCGTCGCGCGCGATGGCCGCGAGGAACGCCGCGCGGAACGCCGGCGCGACGTCGCGGTGGACGAACACGCGCTGCGCGCTGATGCAGATCTGGCCCGCGTGGGCGAACGCGGCCTCGGTGACGCGCTTCGCCGCGTCCTCGAGGTCGGCGGAGCGGTCCACCACGACGGCCGCGTTGCCGCCCAGCTCGAGGGTGACGCGTTTCGTGCCCGCGGCGGCGCGCAGCGCCCAGCCGACGGCGGGGCTGCCCGTGAAGGACACGGCGGCGGGGCGGCGGTCCTCGACGAGGCGCGCGCCGAGCGCGGGGTCGTCCCCCACCACCACGTTGACGGCGCCGGCGGGGAAGCCGCACGCGTCGAGGAGGGCGCCGAGGAGAAGGCCCGTGGCCGGCGTCTTCTCGCTCGGCTTGAGCACGACGGCGTTGCCCGCGGCGAGCGCGGGCCCGACCTTGTGCACGGCGAGGTTGAGCGGGAAGTTGAACGGCGTGATCGCGACGACGACGCCGAGCGGGTGGCGGCGCACGGTCGCGAACCGGCCCGCGCCGGCGGGCGCGCCGTCGAGCGCGGGCGCGGTGCCGTGGAGGCGCGTGGCCTCCTCGGCGCTGGCGTCGCGGGTGCGGGCCGCGCGCGCGACCTCGCCGCGCGCGTACCGCACGGGCTTGCCGCCCTCCTCGCGGATCGTGCGCGCGAGGTCGTCGGCCTGGGCGCGGACCGCCGCCGCGGCGCGCCGCAACGCCTCCGCGCGCGCGAACGCGGGCATCGCGGCCATGGCGGGCGCCGCCGCGCACGCCGCCACGAGGGCCGCCTCGACGTCCGCGGGCCCCGCGACGGCGACGCGGGCGACGACGGCGTCGTCGTACGGCGAGCGGACCTCGCGGGTGCGCGCGGGGTCGGGCGCGACGCCGCCGATGCGGAGCGGGACGGTCGGGAGCGGACGGGCCATGGGGCCATCGTACGCCGCGCAGGGTCAGCGGCCGACGTGTTCGAGCGGGGCCGCCGCGGGGTACGCGCCGCCGAAGAAGAGCGGCGCGCTCGCGAGGAACACGGCCCACGCGACCGCGCGCGCGCGCGCGGGACGGCGGCGGAGCGCCCGGCCCCGCGTCGCGAGGATCGCCGCGCCGGGCAGCAGGACGAACGCCGTCGGCGCGCCCGCGGGGCCCGAGGTCGGGAGCGAGAACAGCGCCTCGTGGTACACGCCGCTCACGAGGAACGCGGCCAGCACGCCCACGACGCGCCCGGCGACCGCGCGCACGGGGCCGTACACGTCGGCCGAGAGCGTGCGCGCGACGAGCAGGTTCCACCGGCGGCCCCAGAAGTCGGCGAGGTCGGACGCGGCCCACGGCGCGCGCGACAACGTCTCCGCCGCGCACCCGCACGCGACGAGGGCGCCGCGGGTGGCGCGGAAGGCGCCGTCGAGAAGGAGCAGCAGCGAGGCCATCCGCGCCCACGCCGCGGGGTACGGGCCCGCCGCGAGCACCCCCGCGCGGTCGGCGGCGGCCGCGACGGCGAACGCGCCGGCGACCTGCGCGAGGCCGACGCCGAGGGACGCGAGGCCCGCGCCGCGGCGGGCCCGCGGGTCGCGGACGAACGCGCGGCCCGGCTCGAGGCCCGGGAAGGCGAGGAGGTAGACGAGGCCGCGCGCGAGGCCGAGGCGGTGCGGCGCGCGGCCGAGCGCGGCGAGCTTGGCCAGCAACGTGCCCGCATAGACGAGGCATCCCGTGCGCGGGGGCGGCGCCGACGGCAGGAACGCGCCCGCGGCGAACGCGGCGAGCGTCGCGAGGGTGCCGACGACCGCGAGCGCGCGGCCGCGCGGCGCGGCCCGGAGCCCGGCCGCGAGCGTCGCGAGCGCCGCCGCGACGAGGAGGGCCTCACGCACGCCGTCCCCCCGCGCGCCCGACCCGGCGGCCCGCCCCGCGGTCCACCGCCCTGTGGTCCACCGCCCTGCGGCCCGCGGCGCGCGGGCCTCGCGTCACGCGTCCTGGCCTTCGTCCACCTTGCGCTGGATGGAGGCGAGGTACTCGTCGAGCTCCGCGACGCTCTTGAAGATCGCGGCGTCGGGGAGGGCCTTCATCACGTCGAAGGCCTTGCGGATCTTCGGCGGGACGTTGGTGAGGTAGCAGGCGCCCTTGCGCTTCTCCATGTCGGCCTTGGCGCCGAGGAGGAAGCCGACGCCGGTGCTCGAGATGAAGTCGAGGTCCTTCAGGTCGAACACGAGGACGCGCGGGCCGCCGGCGACGAGCGGCCGGACGGCCTTCTCGGCGACCGGGAGCGTCGCGGGCTCGAGCGCGCCGATGAGGCGGATCACGCTCGACATGTGCATCGAGCCCTGCGTGCGGGCGGCGACGTCGATCATCAGGCCGGCGGGCATCGGCGGTCTCCGGGGGCGGCGCGCGGCGGCCGCGGGGGCCGCCGCGCGCGCGCGAGCCTACTTGAGGGCGGCGAACCGGGCGTTGACCTCGGTCCACGTCACGTTCTTGAGGAACGCGGCGAGGTAGTCGGCCTTCTTCACGCCGAAGTCGATGAAGAACGCGTGCTCCCAGCAGTCGAGGGCCAGGAGGATGTCCTGGTGGGCCGGGAGGCCGATGTGGTGCTCGTACATGATGTAGTTGTGGATCGCGCCGTCCACGCGGTTGCGCGTGGTGAGGACCCAGCCGGGCGTGGAGGCCGCGCTGCCCTTGAGGTCGGCGACGTAGGCGTCCCACGAGCCGAAGGCGGCGGTGACGGCGGCCTTGAACGCGTCGGACGGCTCGCCGCCCTTGGCCGCGAGGTTCTCGAAGTAGAGCTGGTGGAGGTAGGTGCCGTTGAAGGCGACCGCCTCGCGGCGCTTGAGCTCGCTGAACTCGTTGAACGAGTAGTTGGCCTTGCTGCGGTCGGCCGACCGGAGCTTCTCCTCGATCTCGTTGAGCTTCGCGACGTACCCGCCGTAGAGGAACAGGTGAGCGTCGAGCTGCTTGTCGCTGAACCCGTCGAGGGCGCCCTTGAGGTGGTTGAAGTCCTTCGCGACGTGCGGCATGGGGAGGCTCCGAGGGGGACGGCCGGCCCGGGGAACCGTCCCGGGGCGGGCCGCAGACGATAGCACCGCCCCCGGGGAGGCCGCGATGGCGGAACGGCCGAGCCCCGGGGCCGCCGGCGCGGGCCCCCGAGGGCGGGCGTCGGGCGCGGCGCGGGGTCAGCGGGGCGCGGGGGCGGCCTCGAGGCGGGCGCGGGCCTCGTCGGCGCGCCGGGTCGCCGCCTCGCGGGCGAGGCGGAGGTCGGCCTCGGCCCGCACCAGGTCGGCGGGGGGCGGCACCGCGGCGGCGGCCGCCGCGTTGGTGAGCGCCGAGAGCGCGCGGTCGACGCCGTCGCCGGACCAGTGGAGGTCGCGCCACGACGCCGCGGACGCGGCCTCGCGTCCGTCGAGGTCGGTCCGCAGCCACGCGAGGACGCGGTCGGCGAGCGCGACGCGCGCGGGGTCGGCCTCGACGAACGCGACCATCGCCGTGCGGGCCGCGCGCGAGGCCGCCACCGTCGCGGCGCCCGTCGCGAGCCGCGCGCGTTCGGCGCGGAGCGTGTCGAACCCGACGGCGTCCGCCGCCGCGCGGTCGGCGTCGGGATGGGCCGCGAGGTGCGCCGCGAGCGCCGCACGCGCCTCCTCGTGGCGCCGCGTCGCCTCCGCGGCGGCCTCGGTGGCCTTCGCGAGCTCGGCCTGCAGGGCGACGCGCTCGACGTCCGGCGGCGTGGGCGCCGCGGGCGGCGGCGGCTCCGTCATGGCGGCGGGCGCGGGCACCGACGGCGCCGGCGCGGCGGGCGGGGCCTCGGGCGGGTCGGCGAGGGGCGGCGGCTCCGGGCGATCCGCTCCCTTCCGGCCGATGTCAGGTCGCTCCGCCGAGGCGGCCGAGGGGGTCGGCTCCGACGGCCGTCCCGCGAAGAACCACACCGCGGCGCCGAGGGTCACGAGCGCGACGGCCACGAGCACGCCGCGTCCGCCCCCCTTCACCTCGACGTGGGGCGCGTCCGGCGGCGGCGCGGTGAGCGCCGCGGAGCGGGTGTTCGTCGGCGTGAGCTTCGTCTCCTTGCCGCACTCGGGGCAATGGAACCGCTCGCCGAGGTGCGACGCGGGGATCGGCGCGATGGCCCCGCACCACGGGCAGTCGAAGGTGCGGTGGCCGGAGGTGTGGGGCGCGTCGGGCGGGGGCGCCGTGGGCGGCCGGTTGCTTGTGTTCTTCGGCGTGAGCTTGGTCGCCTGCCGGCACTCGGGGCAGGGGTAGTGCTCGCCGAGGTGGTCCGCGGGGACCGGGCTGATCGCGCCGCACCACGGACAGTCGAACGTACGGACCTGCGTGGTCATGACGGACCTCCGGCGCGCAGGTCACCGAGCGCCCCCCACCACGGTGGAGCCCGCTGCCATGGGGAGGATACCCGCGCCGCGGCCCGGCAGGACGGAACCGGGGCCCGGAGGCCGCGGGGCCGTCCCGCCACGGAGGCGCGGAGGCGCCGGCCGGCGCGCTACTTCGGCGGGGCCGGCGTCTCGGGTGCGCCGGCGCCGTCCATCGCGGGCGGCGCGGGGGGCGCCTCGGGGCCGGCGGCCGGCGCGGGCGGGGCGTCGGTCATCGCGGGCGGCGCATCCGTCATCGCGGGCTCGGCGGGCGGCGCCTCCCCCATCGCGGCGGGCCCGTCGGTCATCGCGGGCGGCGCGTCGGCCATCGCGGGCTCGGCCGGCGGCGCCGGCGGCGTCGGCGGCGTCACGAGGAGGTCCTTCGGGTCGTCGCGGAACTTCGCGAGCTCGTACTCGTTGACGGCGTAGACCCACGGGTCGGCGCCCTTCAGCATGGACCGGCGCACGTACCAGGTGGACTTGCCCTCGAGCTTCTTGCCGATCTCGAGCTTGTAGATCGGCGCGGGCACCCCGTCCTTCACGGGCTTCGCGGTGGCGGTCACCACGACGTCGGGCCGGTCGAAGCCGTAGGTGGCGTCCGACCCGTCGGCGGCCCGCCCCTCGAGGCTCGCGAGGCGCACGCCCGTGAGCGCGCTGACGACCTGCTTGGCCGCGTCGGCCTTCGCGGGCGCGGCGGGCCCGGCGACCTCGACGAGCCACGGGTCCTCGGCGTCCTTCTCGCCCTTCGTCCCGCGGACGAGCCGGCCCGTGTAGCCCTTCGAGGGGTGCGACCACGTCACCTCGACGATCTCGCCGTCGGTGAGGCCCGGGAAGAGCCGGCCCTCGATCCACTGCGTGACGTCGGTGCGGTCGGTGTAGCCGTCGATGCCGGTGGCGCCGACGATGCGGCCCGCCTTCGCGTCGGCGGCCCCGGGCAGCGCCGCGGCGCGACGCGAGAGGTCGTCCACGCGGACGAACGTGTTCGACCACGAACCGAGGGCGTTGCCCTTGCCGAGGCCGAACGAGAGCGTCGGGGCCTCGCCGTCGCCGAAGAGGCGGACGTTCGTCCAGCCGTCGGGGCCGGCGAACGTCGGGAACTTCTCCGGGGTCGCCGAGACCTCGCCCTTCGTGCGCACCTCGGCGAGGCTCTTCACGAAGTCCTCGACCTTCTTGGCGTCGGCGGCGTAGCCGTCGGACGACGCGACGGCCCACGACGCGACGCCGGTGCGCTCGAGGCGCACGACGCGCGGCGTCGGCTTGCCGTCCACGGTCACGGTCTTCTCGACCTCGACGGCGCGGACCTTCGCGACGTCGATGCCCGGGAACGTCGGCGGCAGCGCCTTCGCGGCGGGGAGCTCGGTGGTGGTGGCCGCGCGGAGCACGAGCACGACGACGCCCACGACGAGGGCGCCGACGAAGACGTACAGGCGACGGGTCAGACGCTGGGTGCGGTCCATGGCGATGGCGTCAGCTCCGGTGCTTGCGGACGAAGTACACGACGAGGCCGAGGAGGAACACGAGCACGGGCAGGCCGAACACGTTGACGTGCTGCAGCGTCTGGGCCTTCTCCTTCGAGATCTCGTCCATCTTGCGGTCGGTGGACCCGCGCGCGCGCAGGCCGAGCAGCTCGTCGCCGCCCGAGAGCCACCCGACGAGGTTCGGGACGAGGGCGAAGCCGCCCAGCTTGTTGATGTACATGGTCGCGCCGGCGGTCACGTCGCGGCTGCCCCCGGCGAACTGGTCGCTCACGAGGTCGGCGTCGCCGAGGACGACGAGCATGCCGCTGCCCTCGTCGAGGCGCGCGGGCGGCGCGGCGGGCTTCGCCGGGTCGCCCGGCTCGCCCTCGGGCCCCTTGGCGCCGTCGGTCTCCATGGCCGGCGGCGCGGGCGGCGCCCCTTCCATGGCCGGGGCCTCCGTCGCGGCCGGAGCCTCCGTCATGGCCGGGGCATCGCCCATGGCCGCGTCGGCGGGGGTCGCGGGCGCGGGCGGCGCGTCGCCCATGGGGGCGTCGGCGGGCGTCGCGGGCGCCGGCGGCGCATCGCCCATGGCGGCGTCGGCCGGCGGCGGCGGCGGCTCGGCCGGGCTCGGCTTGCCCTTCCAGTACGACGTGAACTTGCCCTGGAGCGAGACCATCATCGTCTGCTTGCCGAGGGCCTTGCCCTCCGGGCCGTCGAACTGCGTGAGCCCGGCGAGGTCCTGGCGCACGAAGGCCGCGTCGCTCGTGGTGGCCAGCGTCGTGAACGTGCGGCCCGCGGCCTCCTGGGCCTTCGCGTCGACGACGAGCGACGACGCGAAGTACATCGGCACGCCCCCGAGCCCCGTGAGCGCCGGGTTCCGGCCGTCGAGGTTCGCGGCGAGGAGGCGGATCCACGACGGGTAGCGGCGGATGTCGCCGGTCGGCAGGACCGCGGCGCACTGCGCCGGCGGGTCGTAGTCGGCCACGACGCCCGGCGCCACCTCGACGCCGAACGACTTCAGCCAGTCCTCGAGGCCGGACTTCTTGAGCTCCGTCCGCCCCTGCAGCGCCTCCCAGTCCATGGGGTTCAGGAGGAGGAGCACCTTGCCGCCGCGCAGCAGGAACTGCTCGAGGTGGAACGCCTTCTTCTCGTTCCACTCCTTCGGCGCGAGCACCACGAGGACGGTCAGGTCGGCGGCGACCGGCTGCTCGAGGTCGACGCTGCGGCGCAGCCCGTTGCCGTACGTCTCGTCGAGGAGCTGCGCGAGCCCCATGAAGTTGTCGGTCGGCCGGTTGCGCGGCGACTGGAAGTCGAAGCGCGGCGCCGTCGTCTCGGTCACGAGGCCGACGAGCGTCGTGGACGTCCGGGTCAGCTTGTGGATGCGCGACGTGAGCTGGTACTCGAGGTCGGTCGCCAGCGTGAAGCCGCTCTCGTCCTCCTGCATCTGCACGAGGTTCGGGATCGTCTCGGCCTTGTCCTCGTAGAGGATCGCGAGGCCGGCGTGCGCCTTCACGATGGAGCGCTCGTTGGCGTCCATGACGCCGAACTGGGCCTCCGGGATGCCCTTCTCGTCGGCGTCCTTCGTGCCGTTCTCGTCCATGGTCGGCCACTGGACGACGATCCGGCCGTCGCTGGCGGCGACGTACTCCTCGAGCAGGCCGCGCAGGTGCCGGCGGACCGGCTCCGCGGTGCCCGGGATCTTCTCGCCCCAGTAGACGACGACGCGGCAGGGGTCGGTCAGCTTCCCGACGACGTTGCGCGTCGCGTCGGTGAGCGAGTAGAGCCGGTCCTCCGTGAGGTCGGCGCGCACCACGACGCGCGAGAGGACGACGTTGAGCACGACGAGCGCCCCGAGGAGCGCGGCGGTCGTGAGCAGCGAGAGCGCGACCGGGCTCTTGCGGCGGACGAGGGTCGGGTTGGTCATGGCGTTCACGCGTTCCGACGGTTCTCGATCGACTCGACGTTCAGGTAGAGGAAGAACGCGGTCACCGAGAGGAAGAAGACGACGTCGCGCAGGTCGAAGACGCCCAGCGCGATGGAGCGGAACCGCCCCGAGAGCGAGAGGTCGGCGAGGAGCGCGCCGAAGGTGCCGGACGCCGCCGACGCGGAGAGGTTCTCGATCATCGACCAGAAGAAGCAGATGACGAGGCCGAGGAGGAACGCGACGATCTGGTTCCGCGTCTTGCTCGACAGCCAGAGCCCGACGGACAGGTAGGCCCCGCCCATCAGGAGCGCGCCGACGTAGCCGGCCGTCACCGCGCCGCCGTCGAGGTCGCCGAGCGTCGCGGTGGTCACCGCGAGCGAGCCGGTCGCGACGAGGCAGAGCGCGACGACGACGAGGCCCGCGAGGAACTTGCCGAGCACCGCGTGCCACGCGCGCACCGGCGACGTCAGCAGCGGCTCGATCGTCTCGCCGCGGATCTCCTCGCTCCACGCCCGCATCGCGATGGCGGGGATGAAGAACGCGAAGAGCTGCGGCAGGAACCCGAACAGCGCGTCCAGCTTGGCCTGGCGCACCATGAAGAAGATGCGCGTGTGGATCACGTACCAGCAGGCGATGCCGCCGAACAGGGCGATCACGATGTACGGGATCGGCCCCACGAAGAGCGACTTCACCTCGCGGCGGAAGACGGCGAGGGTCTCACGCACGGGCCACCTCCTCCTTCTCCGCGCCGGTGAGGTCGGCGAAGATGCTCTCGAGCGACGTGGTGTCGGGCGCCAGCGACGCGACGGCGAGGCCCGCGCCGGCGGCCGCGGCGGCCACGCGCGCGCAGGCCTCGCGGTCGGTGGGCCCGAGCACGCGCGCGCGGACCCATCCGTCGGCGTCCTCGACGGGCGCGGTCTCGACGCCGCCCACGCCCGGCAGGGCGCGGAGCGCGGCCTCGGCGGCCTGCGCCGTCGCGCGCAGCGTCACGACGACGCCCTGCGTGCGGCCGCCGTGGAGCTCCGCGAGCGTGCCGTCCGCGACGAGCCGCCCCTCGTGGATGATGATCGCGCGGTCGCAGACCGCCTCGACCTCGGGGAGGATGTGGGTCGAGAGGATCACGGTGCGCTCGCGCCCGAGGCTGCGGATCAACGCGCGCATGTCCTGCTGCTGGTTCGGGTCGAGGCCGCTCGTCGGCTCGTCGAGGATGAGCACCTCGGGTTGGTGCAGGAGCGCCCGCGCGAGCCCGACGCGCTGCCGGTAGCCGGTCGAGAGCGTGCCCGTCGCCTGCATCCGGCGGTCGGCGAGGCCCACGAGGTCGATGGCGCGGTCCACGGCGCGGTCGCGGTCGGCGCCGCGCATCCCGTGGAGCTCGGCCGCGAAGCGCAGCGTCTCGACCACGCGCAGCTCCGCGTACTGCGGGTTGCCCGCGGGCAGGTACCCGATCTTCCGCAGGCCCGGGAGCGGGTCGGCGGTCATGTCCACGCCGGCGACCGTCGCCGTCCCGCCGTCGGGGGCGATGTAGCCGGTCAGGATCTTCATCGTGGTCGTCTTGCCGGCCCCGTTGGGCCCCAGGAACCCGACGACCTGCCCCTTGGGCACCTGGAACGAGATGCCCGCCAGCGCCTGGCGCGTCCCGTACCACTTGACCAGATCTCGGACCTCGATCACGGAAGACCTCCCGTCCTGCCTCGTGCGCGCGGGGTACCGCGGACCGGGGAGGGATGGTGCCACGGGCCCGACCATCCGCCACCCGCGTCACGAGACGACGCGGCCCCCCGCCGAGGTTCCGTCCACGCGTCGGGCCATCCGCCCCACCCCCCGGGCAGCGGCTCCGGTTCCGCCCCTTCGTGACCGGCACCGAACGGCGGAATCAGCACGGGGGCCCCCCGGTTTCGGGACCGCGAGGTCCGCTCGCCTTTCGGGCTGTCCAGCCTTCCGGGGCCGGTTCCGCCAGGACGTGACCGGCACCCAGGGGCGGAACCAGCACGGGGGGTGGCGGCGGCCCCCGGGGTGAGGTTAGGTGTCGGCCCCCACCGTGGAGCCTCCGATGAGCCGATTCGCCGTCCCGTTCGTGGCCGCCCTCCTCGGCGCCGCCGCCGGTACGTTCGCGGTGCAGCGGTTCGCGCCCGCGACGCCGTCGGCGGCCCCGGCCGCGGGCGACGCGACGACCGACGGCGACGTGAAGGCCGAGCTCGCCGCGATCCGCCGATGGCTCGAAAGGCCCGGTGCCCTCGGCGCTCCCCGGACGTTGGCCGCGTCGCCGGGCCCGGCCGCGGGCGGCGCCGCCGGGGCCCAAGGGACGGGGACGGCCGGCGCGGACGGAGCCCGCCCGCTCACGAGCGCCGACCTCGAGGCCGCGGTCGCCAAGGCGGTCGAGGCCACCCTCGAGAAGCGCGCCGAGGCCGACAAGGCCGCGGCGGCCGCCGAGAAGACGCCGAAGCCGCGGAAGCCCCTCGCCGAGGTGGCGCGCGAGCTCAACCTCTCGTCGGCCCAGGAGGACGAGGTCCGCCAGGCCTACCGCGAGGCGACCGACCGTCTGCTGAAGGTGATGGCGGAGCCCGAGACCGACGCGGAGTCGCTCCGCCGGGAGCTCGAGGCCGCCAAGGGCGACCAGGGCAAGACCATGGGCCTCGTGACGAAGTACATGCCCAAGTTCATCACGAAGCTCGGCGACGTGATGTCGATCCAGATGGAGCGCGACGCCAAGATCCGCAAGGCCGTCGGGAACGACGCCGCCGGCAAGCTCGAGGGCTACCGCATCGAGGAGGAGGACCCGTTCGGCCTCGACGGGGACGTCTCGGTCGGCGTGCGCGCGGGCGGGTAGCCTCTGGGCGTGGTCGCCCGCCGCGCCTTCGCCGCCCCCCTCGCCGCGCTCCTCGCGCTCGCGGCGGCCGGCGGGCCCCCCGCGGCCCGCGGCGCCGACGCGCGCAACGAGGTGGTCGTCGCCGACGACCTCTCGTCGGACGAGCGGAAGACGGCCGACGTCGCGTTCGCGACCACGGTCCGGTTCGCCACCGCGCCCGAGGGCTTCACGCCGCCGGCCCACGCCGCGGAGGCCTCGGGCGTCGTCGTCAGCGCCGACGGCCTCGTCGCGACGACCGACCGCTTCCTCCGGCGCGTCGAGGCCGCCCCCGCGGGCGTGGCCCTCTGGGCCCGCGCGGGGGACGGCCCGTGGGAGCGCACGCGCCCGGTCGCCCGCGCGTGGTTCGCGCGCCTCGGCGTCGTACGGATGGGGATCGCCGCGACGCCCCGCGCCTTCGCGCCGTTCGCCACCGCGCCCCGCCGGCCGCGGCCCCGCGTCGTCGTCGCGGTGGCGGGCAGCGGGCCTCGCGTGGACGTGCGCGCGACCCCCGTCGCGAGCCTCGTCTGGGCCGACCCGGGCGCCGGTCGCGTCGAGGTCCGCCGCACGTCGGCGGACCGCGAGCCGGGCAAGGGCGCGGCCGTCATCGGCCTCCGGGTCGGCGAGGCCGCCGCGGGGCGCGGGGCCGAGGGCACCCCGCTGTTCCTCGCGGACGGCCGCTGCGCGGGCCTCGTGCTCGGCGTGGACGCGGAGCGCCCGGGCCCGGAGGCGGTGCGCGCCGTCCCCTCCGACGTCGTCGGGCCCTGGGTCGAGCGGATCGCCGCGGACGGCGGGTTCGACCCGCTCGACCTCGGCGTCGCGTTCCTCCCCGCGCCGGCGGAGGCGGGCGCCGCCGTCGTGTTGCCGCGCGACCTCGAGGCCCTGCGCACGACCACCGCCGAGAAGGGCGGCGCCGTCGCCGCCGACCTCGTCCGCAAGAGCCCCGCCCTCGGGATCCTGTGGGCCGGCGACCTGGTGGTCGAGATCGGGGGCCGGACGTTCGTCGGCGAGATCCCCGAGTGCCACGCGCTGGCCGCGGCGGCGTTCCAGGAGGGCGTGCCGGTGGAGGTCGTGACGTGGCGCGGCGGCAAACGCGCGACGGTCACGATCACGCCCGTGCGCGCGCGGACGCTCTACCGCAACGTGGCCGGCGAGATGGACCTCCGCGCGACCCGCCTCGACCGCTGAACGGCCGCGCAGGACGCGGAGGATCCGTCACGGCCGTGAAGCGCGGGCCCGCGGAGGCCGCACGCCGAGCGGGTCTTCGGGGGGTTCGGGCCCCGAAAGCCGCGCGCAGGCGAACGCTTCGGAGCCCCTGAACGCGGGCGGGAGCGGAGCCTTCCTGCGAACCCAACGGCGCGGCGCGACGGGACCCCTCGGAGCCCCGTCGCGCCCGCCACCGGGTCAGGCCGCCGGCGGCGGCGTGCGGCGGAACGCGGAGCAGACCCAGAGCACGCCCTGCAGGACCGCGCCCCACTGGATCAGCTCGAGCCCGACGCGCAGCGACCCTTCGCCGAAGTTGCGGAAGAAGAACTCGTTGATGCCGGCCAGCAGCGACCCGCCGACGCCCAGCGCGATGCCGAGCAGCACCATCACGAAGGCGAACCCGCCCGGCATGCCGGGCATCCCCTCGAGCTTCTTGACGTTGACGTCCACGGGAGCACCTCCGCGGCCGGGCCTCCCGACCGTGCGTCGGATGGCGCCCCCGGCCGTGCCCCCACCCTACCCCCGCGCGGAGGGCGACGGCAGCACGACGCGGGCGTCGCCTCGCGCGCAACGCCCCCGTCGCAGCGCCCCCCGAGGGGCGCCTACGCGCTCGGCGGCTTCGGCGCGTCGGGCGCGGGCTTCGCGTCCGGCTTCGGGGCCGGCTTCGCGGGCGCGGGCGGCTTCGGCGGCGCCGACTCGTCCCACCACACGGTGAAGTCGGCGTAGGTCGTGTCCGAGCGGCGCTCGGTCTGCCCGCGCCGGACCTCCTGCACGATCGTCGCGTACGGCGCCTTCGACTTGCGCGCCGCGCGGGCCGGCACGCCGTAGCGGTCGGCGATGTGGCCGTTGCCCGCCACGACGACCATCCGCGAGCCCGGCCCGGCCTGCTCGAGCCACGCCGCGACGTTGGACGACATCGTCTCGTCCCAGATCACCATCGCGGTGTACATCCGCTCGAACGCGTCGGGCTTCATCTCGTGCCCGTGGCCGCCGGTCGCGGCCTTCACGAACGCGCGGTGCGCGCCGTCGGTCATGTCGAGCGGCGGCAGCGAGGCCTTCTGCTCCGGCGTCAGCGCGTCGAGGCCCTGGCGCGACACCGTGCGCGTGATCTCCTTCGGCGCGTTCAGCGCGATCACCGGCAGCTTCTTCTCGCGGCAGAGCCGGAGCATCGGCGCGTACATCTCCCAGCCGAATCCCCAGCGCGTCGCCCACTCGGTCCGCTCGAGCATCGTCTGCTCGTCGATCTCGCCCGCGACGTAGGCGTCGAGGGCGGGCTGGAACGGCGTGAAGAACATCTCGAGGCCCAGCGCGAGCGGCGTGTCGGTCTTCTCCGCGAGCGCCGCGAGGACCTTCGCCTGGAAGGCGTGGTGCGCGGCCTGGTCGTGCAGCTCGCCCACGTGCACGACGCGCGCGCCGCCGAGGCGCTCGACCAGCTGCGCGAACGTGATCGCCTCGTCCGCGCGGTGGTCGAGGATCGTGCCGGCCGCCGGCATCTGCGGCGCCGTCACCTGCGGAGCCTGCGCCGCGGACGGCGTCGGGACGGGCATCGGCGCCGTCGCGGCGGACGGCCGCTCGCAGCACCGGCCCGACGCGCAGCCCGCGAGCAGGCACGCCGCGGTGGCGGCGGGGAGCAGGGCGAGGAAGCGGTTCATGGGGACCTCCGGCGTTGGGGCCGCAGCCTACACGTCGTCGCCGCCGCCGTCATCGGCGGAGGGCTGGAACTCGGCCTCGTCGCCCGACGACGCCCCCCCATCGCCCCGCGCCCCGTCCCCGGGCGACGCTTCCGTCGCATCGGACGCGAGGCCCGGCCGGCTCGCGGGCACGTTCGGCGCGCGCGACGACGCCCCGAGGAACCGGACGACCACCGGGCTCGCGCGGTCGAGCCGGCACGCGGTGACGGGATCGCCCCGGCCCTCGACGTTGCCGACCTCGTACATCTCGAGCACGCCGTCGTCCACGGCGCGGTTGATCAGCTCGCGCTTCTGGCGCGGGTCGTCGATCCCGGCGTTGCGCGGGCCCATGACCTTGTTGACGAGGTACCGCACGCCGACGAACGGCAGCCGGTGCTCGAGCTCGTCCACGAGGCGCACGAACGACGCCCAGTCGTACCGCTCGAAGTCGAGCGGCGGGGCCTCGCGTCCCCCGAACCCGCCCTCGCGGCCGCCGAACTCGCGCGGCCCACGGCCCGGCCGACCCTCGTCGCGCCCGCCGAACCGGCCGCCCTCGGGTCCCGCGAAGCCCTCGGGGCCCCCGAACCGACGGCGCTCCCGGTCGCCGTAGCCCCGGCCCTCCGGCGCACCGAACCGGTCCCGCGGCGGCGGCCCGAACCCGCGGCCCTCGGGCGCGCGCGGGCGCGCGGGCGGCGGCGGCGGCGCGGGCGGCGGCGCGACGACCTCGTCGCCGTCGTCGTCCCCGGCGAGCGCCGGCGCCGACGCGGGCCCGACGGCCCCGGCCAGAACCTCCTCGAGCGTCGCGGCGGCGTCGGCCTCGCCGCGCAGCCCCGCGGCCGCGACGGCGGCCGGCGTCACGACGAGCACGTCGCTGCCGTCGCCGCGCAGCGCCTGCACGAGCGGCAGCAGCCGCTCGTCGGCCGTGGCCAGCACGAACGCGTCGGGCTCGCCGCCCGCGTAGCGCGCCTCGAGGGCCTCCACGGCGAGGCGCACGTGGGCGCGGTCCTCGCCGGCCGGGCCTCGCGTCACGAGCACGGGGAGCACCCGCGCGGCCTGCAGCGCGTTCGCGTCGTCCACGCGGGCGCCGAAGTCGGCGTAGGCGCGGGCCAACATCACGCGGCCGACGCCGGCGGCGTAGCGCAGGAGCGCGGTCGCGACCTCCGCGGGCGGCGGCGCGCCGGCGGCGCGGGCGAGGGACTCGAGATCGACCAGCACGGCGACGTGGGCCTTGGGGTCGGAAGGCGCCTTGGGAACGGACATGGCAGGCTCCAACGGGTCGGGCGCGCCGCGGGGCGCGTTCCACCGACCGACGAGACGACAACGGGACGGGACAATCGCAGCCCGAGACGGACAACCACCGACACACCGCGCTGCGGAACGCGAGAGAGCGTAGAACGAAGGACGCCGCGGTCCCGAGAGAATCCACCCCGTGCCCACGCCGTCCCGCCCCCGCGTCCGGCCCCTCGAGGCCTTCCCCGCGCCCGCCGAGGCCGGCGGCGACGGCGCGCCGCGGTTCGTGCTGCGGGACCCCGAGGGGCTCTTCGACGGGCTGCTCCTCGTCACGCCCGCCGTGCTCGACCTGCTGCGGCGGTGCGACGGCACGCACACCCCCGCGGCGATCGCGGACGCGCTCGCGTCCGCCACCGGCGCGCGGGTGCCGCGGGGCGACGTCGAGGCGCTGCTCGACGAGCTCGCGACCGCGCTGGTGCTCGAGGGCCCGGCGGTCGAGGCCGCGCGCGCCGCGGCGCTCGCCGCGTACCGCGCGGCCCCCGCGCGGGCGCCCGCGTGCGCGGGGGCGTCGTACCCCGACGAGCCCGCGGCCTGCCGCCGGTTCCTCGACGACGCGCTCGAGGCCGCGGGCGACCTCGACCTCCCCGACCGCGTGCGCGCCGTGCTCGCGCCGCACATCGACCTCCGGGGCGGCGGCCCGTGCCACGGGGCGGCGGCCCGCGCGCTCGCGCGCTGCGCGGCCGACACGTTCGTCGTGCTCGGCACCGCGCACGCGCCGCTCCGGCGCCCGTTCGCGCTCACGACGCGCGACTTCGCGACGCCGGTGGGCACCGTGCGCACCGACCGCGACCTCGTCGCGCGGCTCGCCGCCCGCGGCGGCGGCGGCCTCCTCGACGACGAGCTCGCGCACCGCGAGGAGCACTCCGTCGAGTTCCAGGCGCTCTGGCTCGCGCACCTGTTCGCCGGCCGGCGCGACGTGACGATCGTGCCCGTGCTCGTCGGCTCGCTGCACGCGCGCCTCGCCGACGGCCGCCCCGCGCGCGACGACGCCCGCGTCGCCGACTTCGTGGACGCGCTGACGGCGCTCGTCGACGACCGCGGCGACCGCGTGGCCGTCGTCGCCAGCGTGGACCTCGCGCACGTCGGCCCGAAGTACGGCGACGACGCGCCCGTCACGCCCGCGCGCCTCGCCGAGGTGCTCGCCGCCGACCGCGTCCTCCTCGAGCACGCGGCCGCCGTCGCGCCCGACGCGTGGCTGCGCGCGCTGCACGCCGAGCGCGACGCGCGCAACGTCTGCGGCGCGGCGCCCACGTGGGCGCTCCTCGAGGCGCTCCGGGGCCGCGGCCTCGCCGGCACCGTGCTCCGCCACGACGCCTGGGAGATCGACCCCGCGACGGCGAGCCACGTCTCGTTCGCCGCCGTCGCGTACGCCTGACCCGCGGGCCCCGCGTCGCCCCCGCCCGGGGCCGCGCCCGGCACCGATCCCCGTCGCCTCCCTGCCGCGCCCGGTGATCGTCTCGCTGCGGCGGGCCGGCGCGCCGCGCATCGGTCTCGCCGGGCTCGCGCCGGGCACGATGGGGATACGCGTTATGCTCTCCCCGTGCCGCGCCGCCCGACCCGCCCCGTCCGCCCCGTCCGCCCCGTCCGCCCCGATCCGGCGCTCCTGCGCCGCGTCGCCCTCGTGACCGGCGGCGCGCGCCGCGTGGGCCGCGCCATCGTCCTCGCCCTCGCCGACGCCGGCGCCGACGTCGCGATCCACGCGCACCGCAGCGGCCGCGAGGCGGCGGCCCTCGCGCGCGCCGTCCGCGCCCGCGGGCGCCGCGCGGCCGTGCTGACGGGCGACCTCGCCGACCCCGTCGTCGCGCGTGCGCTCCCGCTCGGCGCCGCCGACGTCCTCGGCCGCCTCGACGTCCTCGTCCACAATGCGGCCGTCTTCGCGCCCACCGACCCGCGCTCGGCCGACGCCGCCGCGTGGGACGCGATGATGGACGTCAACGCGCGCGCCGCGTGGCTCCTGACGTCGTCCGCGGCCCCGCTGCTCGAGCGCCGCCGCGGCGCGGTCGTGCACGTCGCGTGCGCGTCGGCCGCGTCGCCGTGGGCGGGGTTCCTCCCGTACAGCGCGTCGAAGGCCGCGCTCGTCGCGCTGGTGAAGGGCTTCGCGAAGGCGCTGGCGCCCGCCGTGCGCGTGAACGCGGTCGCGCCCGGCCCCGTCCTCGCGCCCGACGACGACGACCGCTGGCGCGCGTCCGCCGTCGCGACGACGCTCCTGCGCCGCTGGGGCGCGCCGTCCGACGTGGCGGACGCCGTCGTCTTCCTCGCGACCGCGCCGTTCGTCACGGGCGCGGTGTTGCCCGTCGACGGGGGCCGCCACCTGCGCGGCTGACGCGAGGCACGGCGCGCCGCGCGACGCGTGCGCGACGCACGTGGAGCACGTGCCGCACGTCGTGTGCGGCACGCGTGAGACGCACGCGACGAGGCCCGCCCCCGCGCGGGCGGGCGCAAGGCCCGCCCCTACGAATTCTCGCGAATTTCACCACGTTCCGTGCATTCTACGCGATGTCCAGAAACGCGACCCGGGCCGCGGCGGTCGGCGATCCACGGGACCGCGAGGCCCGCCGGCCATCGAGCCTCGCGTACCGGGAGGATGACCGCGTCACGATCGGTCCCGCCGCGTTCGATCCGTCGATCCCGTCGACCTGTCGATCACGTCGATCGACGCCGACACCCGCCGGGCGCGGCCCCTGCGTCCACCCGCCGGTCGCGCCGATGAACGACCGCCGCGGCGACCCTGCGTCACGATCGGCCCCGCCGCGTTCGATCCGCCGATCCCGTCGATCGACGCCGACACCCAAAGGGCGCGGCCCCTGTGTCCACCCGCCGGTCGCGCGGATCGACGATCACGCGGCGGCCCTGCGTCGTCCCCGCCGCCGTGGCGTGACCCGATCCCGCCGGCCGCCGGGCCTCGCGTCCCGCGACGACGACCGCGCCGCGATCGGTCGCGCCGCGTTCGATCGCGTCGATCGATGCCGGAACCCGCAGGGCACGGCCCCTGTGGCCGCCCGCCGGTCGCGCCGATGAACGACCGCCGCGGCGGCCCGGCGTCGTCCCCGCCGTCGACGCGTCACCCGATCGCGGCGATGAACGACCCCGCGGGCCGCCGGGCCTCGCGTCCCGGGACGACGACCGCGCCGCGAGCGGTCGCGCCGCGTTCGATCCGTCGATCGCGTCGATCCGTGCAGGACGCCGAAGGACGCGGCCCCAGCGTCAGAGC
>JAEUHO010000171.1 GCA_016795345.1 Planctomycetia bacterium
GCCGTCGGCGGGGCCGCGCGACGCCTCGGGCCTCGCGTCCCGTTCCGGCGTCCCCCGGGTATCCTGCTCTCGCCCCCGCACGGTGCGGGGGTTGTTCGTTTTCGCGTCCCGGGTCCGCCCCGGCGATGCCGCGGCGGTGGAGATCCCCACCCATGTCCTCGCTCCTCGACCTCGTCCTCCCCGACGGCACCGTTCGCAAGGTCCCGGTCGGGACGACGACGGGCGACGTCGCGAAGGCCATCGGACCCGGGCTCGCGAAGGCCGCCGTCGCCGGCGTCCTCGACGGCGAGGTGTACGACCTCGGCCGGCCGCTGCCCCACGGGGGCAAGTTCCGGATCCTGCGCCGGCAGGACGCCGAGTCGCTCGAGGTGCTGCGCCACTCGGCCGCGCACCTCCTCGCCATGGCCGTCCTCGACCTCTTCCCCGGCACCGACCTCGGCTTCGGCCCCGCCACCGAGGACGGCTTCTACTACGACTTCAAGCCGCCCCAGCCGTTCCAGGAGGCCGACCTCCCGCGGATCGAGGCGCGCATGAGGGAGATCGCGGCCGAGAAGCGGCCGTACGCGCGCACCGAGTGCGACAAGGGCGCCGCCAAGGCGCGCCTGAAGCGCATCGGGTACGACCTGAAGCTCCCGCACGTCGACGAGATCCCGGAGGACGCGATCTCGTTCTACGACTCCGGCGCCTTCACCGACATGTGCGAGGGGCCCCACGTCCCCGACACGTCGTGGATCGGCGCGGTGAAGCTCCTCTCGGTCAGCGGCACCCACTGGCGCGGCGACGTCAACGGCGTCCCGATGCAGCGGGTCCGCGGCACCGCGTTCTTCACCCAGGAGGACCTCGACGCGCACGTGAAGCGCCTCGAGGAGGCGAAGCAGCGCGATCACCGCCGCATCGGGCGGGAGATGGACCTCTTCTCGTGGCACGAGGAGGCCCCGGGCGCCGTGTTCTGGCACCCGAAGGGCATGGTCCTGTGGAACACGCTGGTGGAGTTCGTCCGCGGCGAGCTCGCGCGCCGCGGCTACGGCGAGGTCAGCACGCCCATGGTGCTGTCCGACGAGCTGTGGAAGAAGTCCGGCCACTGGGACCACTACAAGGACAACATGTACTTCATGGAGGTCGACGAGCGTTCCTACGCCGTCAAGCCCATGAACTGCCCCGGCTGCTGCCTCGTCTTCGGGACCACCCCGAAGTCGTACAAGGAGCTGCCGCTGCGCCTCGCCGAGTTCGGGCGGGTCTACCGCCACGAGCTCTCCGGCGTGCTGCACGGGGCCATGCGCGTCCGCACGTTCACCCAGGACGACGCCCACATCTTCTGCGACCCCGACCAGATGGGGGCCGAGATCGCCGACATGATCGACCTCGTGAAGGTCGTCTACCCGGCCATCGGCTACGACATGGCGGGCGTCAAGGTGAAGGTCGCGACGCGTCCCGCGCAGCGCATGGGCCTCGAGTCCAACTGGGACAAGGCCGAGAAGGCGCTGATCGACGGGCTCGTCGCGCAGGGGCTCGACCACGAGATCGCCGCGGGCGAGGGCGCCTTCTACGGGCCCAAGATCGAGTTCCACGTCACGGACTGCATCGGCCGCACCTGGCAGTGCGGCACGATCCAGGTGGACTTCTCGATGCCCGAGCGGTTCGGGCTCGAGTACACCGGCCGCGACGGGAACAAACACGTCCCCGTCATGCTGCACCGCGCGATCCTGGGCTCGATGGAGCGGCAGATCGCCGTGCTCGTCGAGCACCACGCGGGGAAGTTCCCGCTGTGGCTCGCGCCCGTGCAGGCGCGCGTGCTCCCGATCACCGAGGCGCTGAACGACTACGCCCGTGGCGTCGTCGCGAAGCTCGCCGCGGCCGGGGTGCGCGTCGAGCTCGACGCGTCGAGCGACAAGGTGGGGGCCAAGATCCGCCAGGCCACGCTGGAGCGGATCCCCTACATGCTCGTCGTCGGGCAGCGCGAGGCCGCGGGCGGGCAGGTCGCCGTCCGCGAGCGTTCGGGCGACGACAAGGGCGCGATGGCGGTCGAGGCCTTCCTCGACCTGTACCGCGCGCGCCTCGCCGCGCGCACGTGATCGGCGGCGGGGGAGGGGGCTCGGCTCCCTCCCCCGCGTCCGCCGCTGCCCGGGGGGCTCGTCCGCCGGGCCCACGGGGGTCGTCCGGCGCGCCCCGCGCGGGCCCCGGCCGCCGCGGTCGGCCCGGCCGTGCGCCCGTCCGGGCCGGCCGTTTCCGGGGGCTCGGTTGGCCCCCCAGGGCGTTTCGGGGCCTTCCCCGCGCCAACGGGGGATCGAGGTGTACCCGCCGGGCCCCGGGTGTGGCATCTTGTGGGGCTCGCACGTCGCGGCGGCGTCGTGTGACGGAGGGTCCGGGCCTCGGGGCCCGCCCCCGCCGACCCGTCCCGCCGAACTGGAGGATTCTGACCATCCGTCCCGACGATCGTTCGATGCCGGCGCCCGCGGCCGGTCCGCGGATCAACGAGAGGATCCGCATCCGTGAGGTGCGCCTCGTTGACGAGGAGGGGAAGCAGGTCGGCGTCGTGCCGACCGAGCAGGCGCTGCAGATGGCGCAGGAGAAGGGCCTCGACCTCGTGGAGGTCGCGCCCAACGTCCGCCCGCCCGTCTGCAAGATCATGGACTTCGGCAAGTACAAGTACGAGCAGAACAAGAAGGCGCACGACTCGACGAAGAAGCAGCACAAGACGAAGCTGAAGACCGTGCGCCTGCGCCCGAAGACCGACCCGCACATGACCGACATCCGTGTCGCGCAGGCGCGGGAGTTCCTCGAGCGCGGCGACAAGGTGCAGGTGATGATCATGTTCCGCGGGCGCGAGATGGCGCACCAGGACATCGGCGTCGCCCACTGCCACGAGGTCGCCAAGCGCCTCGAGGACATCGCGAAGGTCGAGCAGTCGCCCCGCACCGAGGGGCGCCGCATGACCATGTTGCTGACGCACAAGTAGGCGCGGCGGATCGCCGGCCGCCGGACCGTGCGGCCCCGCCGGCGATCGGCGCCCGGTCGGCACGCGCCGCGACGGGCCCCTCGCGCGGGGTCCGTCGCGACGTCGGCGCCGCCCGTGGGCGCCGGCCCCCCGCGCCCCGGCCTGCGTGCGGGGGCGGTCGAGGCGCGGGACCGCGAGGCCCGCTCGGTTTCGCGCTTCGGGCCCCTTCGGCCCCGTGGGTGGACTCGGGCTCCGGGCCGACGGCGGTGGGTTCAGGTGGGGGCTGGGGCGGGCGCTGGGGTGGGGGGCGGAAACGGGTCCGCCGCTCGGGGCGCCTCCGGTGGGGGCGAGCCCGGGGGGCCGGGACCGTCGGCCGGGGCGAGCCGGCGAGCCGGAGGGCGGCGCGCGGGCCTCGCGTCGGCGGGGATCGCCGGCCGCGGACGGGTGGGCCGGGGAGCCGGTTCCTTGACGGACGGGTGAAACCCGCTACCTTCGGACCCTTTCCCCCCCGGGTTCCCGCACCATGCCGAAGATGAAGTCGAACCGCTCGATCGCGAAGCGCTTCCGCGTCACGAAGAAGGGCAAGGTCAAGCGGTACCGGGCCGGTGGCAGCCACCTCAACTCGCACAAGCGTGCGAGCCGCAAGCGCAAGCTGCGCAAGAGCGGGACGATCCAGGGTCGCCAGGCGGTGACCTACCGGCGGATGCTCGGCGGGATCTGACGAACGGACCGACGCCGGCGGAAGCCCCGCCCGGCAGGAGTGGATGGCGGCCCGCGGGGCCCCGTAGGAGACTCGACCGATGGCGCGCGTCACGAACGGTCCGGCGAAGAACCGCAGGAAGAAGCGGCTCCGGAAGGCGGCGAAGGGCTACTGGGGCGGCCACAGCCGGCTGCACAAGGTTCTCAAGGAGAACCTCCACAAGGCCCTGCAGTACGCCTACAAGGGCCGCAAGCTCAAGAAGCGCACGTTCCGCAGCACGTGGATCGTCCGCCTCACGGCGGCCGCGCAGGAGCGCGGGCTCTCGTACAGCCGGTTCATGAACGGGATCAAGAAGGCGAAGATCGACCTCGACCGCAAGCAGCTCAGCGAGCTCGCCATCGCGGACCCGAAGGCGTTCGACGCCGTGTTCGCGAAGGCACAGGCCGCCCTGGCGTAGGCCAGCGCGCGGCCCACGACGAGGGCCGCGGGTCGTCACTCCCCGGCCCTCGACAGGGCCAGCCCGCCGCGGGTGCACCCGCCGCGGGCCCCCCGATCCGGGGGAGGA
>JAEUHO010000136.1 GCA_016795345.1 Planctomycetia bacterium
CGTGCCGGACGCGACCCGGCCCGCGCGGTGCCCGGTCGTCGTCGAGGCGGTGCTCGACCGGCTCGCGCGCGCGGGGGTGCCGGACGAGACGGTGACCGTGCTCGTCGGCGGCGGGATCCACGCGCCGCCGTCCCGTGACGAGATCGCGGCGATCGTGGGCCCGGCGGTCGCGGCGCGGGTGCGGCTCGCGGCGGCGGACGCGGGCGACGCCGGCGCGTACGCGGACCTGCCGCCGGACCGGGCGCTCAAGGCGCCGCGGTTGCACCGCGCGGTGGTGGACGCCGACCTCGTCGTCGTGACCGGCGCCGTCGCGCCGCACTACCTCGCGGGGTTCTCGGGCGGCGGCAAGGGCCTCGTGATCGGGTGCGGCGACCGCGCGACCGTCGAGGCCGCGCACCGCCTGACGCTCGACGCGACGGTGGCGCCGGACGGATCGCTGCGGCCGCGGCTCGGCCGGCCCGAGGGGAACCCGTTCGCGGCGACCCTCGAGCGCGTGGCGCGGTCGGTCCCCGCGCCGACGTTCCTCGTCAACGTCGGGCTCGCGGACGGGCGCGTCGCGCACGCGGCCGCGGGCGAGGTCGGCGCGGCGCACGCGGCCGCGTGGACCGAGCACCGCCGCCGGTTCGCCGTGCCGCGGCCGGCGCCGGCCGACGTCGTGGTGGCCGCGTGCGGCCCCGGGCGCGACGGCGACCTCGTGCAGGCGCACAAGGCGCTCGTGGTCGCGGCGGAGGTGGCGGCCCCGGGCGCGCCCATCGTGTGGCTGGCGCACGCGGCGAAGGGCGCGGGGCACCCGCGGTTCCTGCCGTGGTTCGAGGCGGGCCGTCTCGAGCGGCACCTCTTCGCGCTGCGGCGCGACTTCCACCCGTACGGGCTCACGGCCTACGCGCTGCGGTGGAAGGCCGCGCGGCACCCGGTCCACGTCGTGAGCGTGCTGCCGCGCGACGTGGTGCGTCCGATGGGCCTGTGGGTGTTCGACGACGCGCAGGCGGCGCTCGACCACGCGCTCGGCATGGCGGCCGCGCGGGGGGCGGGCGCGCCGGGGGCGGCCGACGCGCCTCCGGACGCAAGGCCCGGCGCGCCGCGGCCCCCGCGGTGCGTCGTGCTGCCGCGCGCGGCCGAGACGTTCTTCGGGTGATCGAGGGGCGGGTCAGCGCTCGGCGCGACCGACCTTCGTCTCCGGGAGCAGCTCGCCGAGGCGCTGGCGGAGCGCGTCGGCCGAACCGGCCTTCTTCCACTCGGCGAGGTCGAGATCCCGGCGGATCCGGCCGGAGGCGTCGATGAAGACGAGGAACGGCTGCTGGTCGCGCGGCACGCCCAGCCCCTCGCGGATGCCGGCCTCCCACGGACGGTCGTCGTCCGTGAGGTCGATCTTGACGCGGTGGACCTTGCGGAACGCCGCGAGCACGTCGGGGTTCGACTCGATCACGCGGTCGTAGGCCTTGCAGTACGTGCACCACTCCGCCCAGAAGTCGACGACGGTCGGGACCCCGTCGCGCTTCGCCTTCTCGACCTCGGCCACGAGCGCCTCGCGGCTCGTCGGCTTCTCCCACTTCAGGGTCGTCGAACCCTCCCCCGCCACGGCCTGGTCGGGGAGCAGGCCGCCGGTCAGCACGCCGGCGAGCAACGAGAACGCCAGGGTCATCGTCGCGACCTTGAGGCCTGTGGAGCGCGCGACGCGCGGGTCCTCGGCCTCGCGGTGGATCAGGTGCCAGCGGATGCCGACCGCGGCCAGCACCGCGATGACGACGGCGCCGACGAGGAGCGCCGGGCCGTCGATCTTGCCCGCGTTCCGCAGGTAGTAGAGCGCGACGCCGACGAGCAGCGCGCCGAAGAAGTGGCGCACCCAGACCATCCACGGGCCGGGCTTCATGAGCAGGTTGAGCGAACCGGCCGCGAAGAAGACAGCGCCCATGCCGAGGCCCAGCGACACGAACATCAGGAACCCGAGGAGCGAGTTGCCGGACTGGGCGGTGAAGACGATCAGGCCCGCGATCACCGGGCCGGTGCACGGCGAGGCGATGAGGGCCGACATGCCGCCGAAGAGGAACGCGCCGACCGGGTTGCCGCCCTTCGCGCCGCCCTGCAGCCGCTGCGCCCACGCGGGGGGCTGGAGCTCGTAGACGCCGAACATGCCGAAGGCGAGGACCGTGAAGATGCCGGCGATGATCCACAGCGCGACCGGGCTCTGGAACGCCGCCGAGAACGACGCGCCGGCCTTGGCCGAGATGAGGCCCATGGTGCCGAAGGCGAGCGCGAGGCCGAGCACGAAGCAGGTCAGCAGGAAGGCCATGCGGCCCTTGCTCACCGACGCGTTGCCGCCGCCGACGATGCTGACGGTGATCGGGATGATGGGGAGCACGCAGGGCGTGAAGGCCAGGCCGATGCCGATCGCGAACAGGATGCCCAGGATCAGGTAGCCGCTCGTGCGCCACGTGCGCTCGATGAACCCCTCCTCCGCGCGGCCGGAGACCTCGAACAGCAGCCCGGTCGCCGCGACGGCGGCCGGGGGCGCCGCGGCGCGCGCGCCGTCCGGCGCGGCCGGCGCCGCCACGACGACCGCGGGGGCCGCGGGCACGCCGTCCATCGTCTCCTCGAGCGTGACCTTGCCGTCGGCGGCGCGGCGCAGCTCGAACCGGTGCGGGGCCTCGGGTTGGCGGCAGGTGCCCGTGTCGAGGCATGCCTGCCACGACACCGCGACGGCGAGCGGCGCCTTGCCGGCGCTCGCGTCGGTGTACGGGATCGTGACCGTGTACGGCTCGTGGACGTCCGGGGCGCCGAGCGGCGGGGCCGTCGCCTTCCCCCACGTCACGCCCGCGGCCGCCTTGCCCTCGACGCTCACGGGCACGCCGTCCTCGGAGCCGAGCGGATAGAGGTGATGGCCGGCGGTCGGCTCGAACGTGACGGCGAACGCCTCGCCGGTGGCGACGACGCTGACCTTCGCCTCCGGCGTCTCGATCGACGTGCTCGCGAGCATCGCGGACGGCGCGGGGGCCGCGATCGCGGCGGGCGTCGGCTCCGCGGCGGGCTTCGGCTGCACCGCGGGCGCGGGCGGGGCGTCGGCGGGCGCCGCGGGCACGTCCACGGCCGACGGCGGCGCGGCCGGCGCGAGCGGGGCCTCGTGGCCGCCCTCGGGCGCCGCCGCGGGTGCCTCGGGCGCCGGCGCGGCGTCCGCCATCCCCGGGCCCTCGGGCGCGGAGGACGGCGCCGGGATCTCGACGCCGAGCGGCGGCTTCGTCGCGGTCTCGTTGTAGCAGGTCTCCTCGTCGCAGCAGTTCCACTTGATGACGACGGTCGGCGTCAGCGGCAGCTTCGCGTCGGCGGCGAGCGTGAACGGGACGCGTACCTCGACCTTGTTGAACCAGACGTCCGACGGCGGATCGTCGGGGAACATCGGGTCCACCCACTTCGTGGGCTTCGTCGTCGTGTGCTTGCCCCAGGTCACGCCGTCCGTCTTGGTCGGCACGACCTTGAACTTCTTGCCGTCGGCGAACACGTGGACGTGCTCGCGGATCGTGCCCGTGATCACGAGGACGGCTTCGCCGCCGGGGCCGACCTGCGCGGGCTCGAGCTTCGCCGTCCACGTGACGGTCGGCTTCTCGTCCGCGGCCCGAGCCACGGGCGCCGACGCCGCGACGAACGAGACGACGAGCGCTGCGAGCAGCGCACCGAGGAGTCGCCCCCGAGCCCCAAAACCGTGCTGCCGAACCATCGAGACCTCCGGGGACGCGGACGCGGGACCCGGCGCCGGCGCCGAGCCGCCCCCAAGATCGGTTCTACACCGACCCTGCGGGCGCGGGGTACGCTTCGCTGCTTCGTTGGATCGGCTGTCCCCGGGGGTCAGCCGACCCCCCGGGCCCCGCGGGGCCCGGCCGCCCCCAGAGCCTGCAGCTCCCCGGCGCCCGGCATCCCGTCGCCCCAGCACCCCGTCGCCCGGACCTTCCGCGGATGATCGTCGCCACCGAGTACGAGTTCGACGCCGCCCACAACCTCCCGAACTACGCGGGGAAGTGCGAGCGCCTCCACGGCCACACGTATCGGCTGAAGGTGCTCTGCGAGGCGCCCGTGAACCCCTCCACGGGCCTGGCGATCGACTTCGCCGAGCTCAAGAAGGTGGTGCGGAGCCGGGTGATCGACGTCCTCGACCACACGTACCTCAACGAGACGATCCCGATCCCGTCGGCGGAGAACATCGCGATCTGGATCTGGGACCGCATCGCCCCGTCGGGCCTGCCGCTGAAGGAGATCTGGGTCCACGAGACCCCCGGGTGCTACGTGATCTACCGGGGGGAGGGCCCCGCCGGCCGTTGATCGCGCGGGGGGGGCCGCCGCCGCCCGCACGGTGGTCGGCAACCCGTACCCAGCAGCCCGCGTCGTGCTGGCCGCGTCGTGCCGCCCACGCGGGATCGCGAGGCGCGCGCGGTCACTTCGGCTCGTCGGCCCCCGCCCCCGGCGGCGTCGGCTGGGGCGCATCCGGCGGGGGCGGATCGGGGGGGTACACCCCTTCCGCGCCGATCCGCAGGACCGAGCCATCGAGCCGCGCCGAGAACCCGAGGTGGCGGAAGAGGTCGGGCATCGGCTGGAGGAACACGATCGCCTCCCCGCTCTCGAGCACCTGCATCCCGGGCACCGGGATCTGGAGCGTGAGGAACCGCTCGCGCGTGGACGCCTGATCCCAGCGGACCCAGACGTCGCGGGCCTCGACGAGGCCGCGCAGGAAGACGTCCCCGGGCAACTCCATCCCCTGCCGGAACACCTCCGGGCGGTACCGGGCGACGCGTCCGCGCTCCCCCACGCGAATCGGCGGGAGCACCTCGCCGGGGCGTGCGACCGCCTCGATCTCCGGCACGGGGGCGTCCACGGCCGGGTCCCCGCCCCTCGCGGGCACGGCCGTCGGCGCTTCGCTCCGCGGATCCTGCGGCGTCGGCTCGCCACTCGGCACGTCGTCCGGCGCGCGACCGCCGCCGAACTCGCGCCAGGCGACGAAGCCCCCGGCGACGACGCCCACGGCCAACAACACCGGCAGCAACCGCGCCATGGGACCTCCGCGGCGGCGGCGGTCGCCGCTGCCACACCACCTCCGACGATACCCGCTCGCGCATCCGTGCGGGTCACGGCCCGGGCCGACCGGCGCCTCCGACACCGCGACGCCGGGGCGCCCGGGAGAGCCCACCGACGGCCCGCACAAAACACCGGGGCCGGCCACCGCGCGGGGGCCGGCCCCGGCAAGCAGCCGATGGTGAGGGATCAGCGACCCGAGTGCAGGATCGCGAAGCGCGCCGAGGTGCCGGCGAAGCCGGTGGCCTGCGTGCGCGTGCCGCTGACGGCGGTGCCCGCCGAGTTCAGCGACGCTTCCTTGATCACCATGCCGTTCTCGTTCGAAGAGCTCGACGCGAACGCGTAGTAGAGCTTTGTGTCCGAGAAGTCCCACGACATCGAGGGGCCGATTCGGCCCTGCGTCGCCTCGAGGGTGATGCGCGAAGGCGTCGTCGAGAGCGCGCCCGTCGTCGCGTTGAAGTTCACGTTCGTGACCGCGTAGAGCGTCTCGCGCTCCGACTGCTGGAGACCCCAGTTCGTCGAGTTCGACACGCCCATCTGCACCGCCAGCTTCGAGCCGCTCGAGCTCGGCTGCATGTACTGGACGATGCGCGAGGTCTGGCCGTTGTTGCCGAACCCGGTCACGTTGACGACGCCGCCGCCGACGTTGGCGTTGAAGGCGTAGACCTCACCCGAGAACTGCGAGCCGTCCGACCACGTGGCGTTGTTGACCGGACCGCCACCCGAGAACTGGGTGGTGCTGTCCGACACGTTCGCCCACGAGTTGTACTGCTGGTAGTTCGAGAAGAAGATCGTGCCGTTCGTGCCCCACGTGGACTTGGCGGTGCCCACGCGGTGGTTCGCGAAGTAGGCGCCGAACGACCACAGGTTGTTCACGTTCCAGCTGTTGCTGCTGGCCGCGATCGGGCCGAAGCCACGGGAGCCCGGGTCGGTCGGCCAGGGGCCGCCCACCGCGAAGCCGCGCATCGGCAGGCGCGTGTTCACCGTCGTCGTCGTGTCGACGATGTTCACGCCGACCAGGCGCCCGCAGGTCGCGTCGTTGGGCGACGTCGTCTGGGTGCCCGTCGAGGTTGTCCCGTTCGTCAGCGGGCTGAGCGACTCGTAGTACACGAACCGCCCGTCCGGCGAGATGAAGTAGGAGAACATCTGGATCGAGCCACGGCTCGTCTCCGACCACGCCGACGGGACCGTGCTGTTCGGCGAACCCGCGGTGTAGGTGCTTGTGCCCTGGCCGCCCTCGGCGGCGGGCAGGATGCCCGCGCACGCAGCCGTCCCGATGTTCCACGAGAAGAGCGAACCCGCGTCGAACGACGCGTAGTAGCTTGACGTGAACGTCGTGGCGCTGGGAAGCGGCGTGCCGCCCCAGAACACCAGACCGCCGGCCGTCGAGGTGGCGTCCCGCGTGAACGCGAGCCCGCCGAACTTCCAGTTCATCCCGCCCGTGAACCGCGTCGGGGTGACGAGCGTCTCGGTGGACGACGACCACGGGTTGGCGGCCGCGCCCCCCGCCGTGAAGACCGCGAGATCCTCGCGAGCGACCGTCGAACTGATGTTCGACGCCATGCTCGTCGACCACGAGAGCGTCGACGCGTTGTAGACGGCGCCGATCGCCTTGCCGTCGTCCGAGATCTCGAACTGCGTCGTCGGGCCGTTGTGCCAGCCCCACCAGCGGTTGTTGTACTCACCGTTGATCACGCCGGAGAGGCGCGTGCCGCTGAAGAACCGGCGGGTGGTCGAGCCCAGTTGGTTGAAGGTGTGGGTGGACGACGTCGTGTCGAAGTAGTCCGTGTAGACCATGCGCATCAAGAAGTTCACGGAGCCGGGAACACCTGCCGTCGTGTTGCTCGCGGCCACGATCGCGCAGCACTTGCCGTCCGCGCTGACGCGGAAGGGCATGGGCGCCGCGGAGTTCTCGGCGAAGTTCGCCCAGTTGCCGGAGTAGAAGTCCTGCGGCGAGTAGGTCGGCGAACCCGTCGTCAGGAAGTTCGAGCTGACTGCACCCGGCGACGGCGTCCAGCCGGACGTGTTCGAGCCCAGCGAGATCGCGCCCGGGGGCGCCCAACGCTGAAAACTCGTCGAGAGGGCGTTCGCGATGGCCGTGTTGTTCTGCCAGTTGCCCGTGCCGCCGAAGCCGGTGGCCAGGAGCGCCGCGCCACTGGCGTTGTTCGTGACGTCGTCGACGCGATAGACCCAGTGCTCGCGGTAGATGACCGACGGGTCCGACAGCGACGCCGAGCCGTAGTAGTTGCCCTTGATGAAGTACAGCGCACGGTTCGTGAGCGCCATCGACGAGCCGTACATGTACGTGCCGTCCGTCGAGTTGCCCGCGCCGCCGGTGGACAACGTGCGGAACGTGTTGCCCGCGATCACCTTCTCCCCCGTGAGCGAGAAGATGACGAGGTTGACGTTCGTGGAGGTGGACGGGAGCAGGAAGTTGTCGATGTTGTTCTTGAGGACCGCCGCGGCGAAGCGGCCGTCCGGGCTGACGGTGATCTGGAGGCGGCGGAACACGCTCTCCTTGGCGCGGTCGCTCGTCAGCACCGCGTCACCGAAGCCCTTCCACGTGGCCTTGTCCGACGCGAACGGCACCGAGATCTTGCCGTCCTTGCGGACGATGAAGAAGCCGAAGTAACTCGCGTTGTCGAACGCGCGGAGCTGACCGCCGTTCGCGTAGACGCCCGTGACGGTGTCCGACGTACCGGTCGTCACGCCCGGGACGTTCGCGGCGTTCGGGAGCTCGATGCACGCGTCGCCGTTGTGCTCGAACGTACGGGTGCCGGCGTTGAGCTGGCTGAAGCTCGTCGTGACGGACGAGTCCGAGTTGTAGCCCTCGCCGGTCGCCATGCGCTGGAGGTCGGCGTGCTGCAGGGCGCGCGCGCCGCGCGGGTTGAGGTTGTAGGCGTCGTAGGCCCACCACGTCGGGTTGACCGTGATCGGCATCATGTCCACGTTGGACAACATCGTGCCGAGCGGCGCGAACGTGCCGTTCACCGCCGTGGCCGTGTGGGCGACCGTGGACTCCGTGATGACGACGACGTCGGGGCCCACCGAGAAGCGGCAGGTGCGCGTCGTCGTGTGCGTGGCCGGGAGCGGCGTCGGGAGCTGCGC